>NZ_JBDIYD010000020.1:0-31897 GCF_039649255.1 Dechloromonas sp. ZS-1
TCCGTGGAGTACCTGTCCCATAACTCATCCCTCCGTAGCTGGCTATAAATTACACCACCACACTGTGGGACTAAACAACTAGGTGGTGCGCGTTGATTTAAGATTCATGAATTGTTGCGGAAATATTTCTGAGTGTTAGAGGTCGTTGTTCGATGTTTTTCGGTCATTCAAGCAAGATTGCCTCACTGGAGGCCATGCTGGCGGAAAGCCAGCGTCGTGAAGCAGGACTGGTTCAGGATCTGGCGCAGGCTCGCCAGGCATTGCAGGCAGAACAAAGCGCTGCCGCAGAGAAAGAACGGGAGTGTCAGGTATTGCGTGACATCCTTGCCAACCTCGCTTTGTTCAGCGACTCCCTTGGCATGTCCCAAAGCAGTCTGGGGGACATGGCTCACATCCTTCGCGATGAGCGCATGCAAGCCGTTGAGGCGGCCGAAGTTTCCGCCGCCAGCGGACAGACCACCACGGAAATCGCTGCCAACCTGCATCGTCTGGCCGCCGATTCCTCCAAGGCCGCACAGGAAGTGGATGCGCTCGCCCGTCAGGCCGATCAGATTGGCCATATTGTCCAGCTGATTCACGACATTGCCGATCAGACCAACCTGCTTGCCCTGAATGCTGCCATCGAAGCCGCGCGGGCCGGCGAGGCCGGGCGTGGTTTTGCTGTGGTGGCAGATGAGGTGCGTAAATTGGCGGAGCGTACCGCCAAGGCAACCACCGATATCGATGGCCTGGTCTCCGGTATCCGTCGCGACTCCGGCAATGCCAAGGCGGCCATGGAGGGCTTGGCCACGGCGGCCAGTGGCTACAGCGAGCGCGGCAAGCAGGCGACCGATGACATGAACCGCCTGATCGACCTGGCGCGCAAGATGGAGCAGGTCATTGCCGGCAGCGCCCTGAAGAGCTTTGTCGAAGTGGCCAAGGTGGACCATCTGGTTTTCAAGTTCCGCATTTATCTGGGCTTGTTCGGTCTGCTGGACCTGGTGCCGGAGCAGGTTGCGTCGCATACCACCTGCCGTCTGGGCAAGTGGTACTACGAGGGGGAAGGGCGGGATTGCTTCAGCCGCCTGGGGGGGTATAAGGAAATCGAGCCGCCGCACATCGAAGTACATCGGGATGGCATCGAGGCCTTGAAGGCCAAACGCGCGGGCGAGTTTTCCGCCATGTTGCGCCATGTGGCCAGCATGGAGCGGGCCAGCATGAAAGTGCTGGAAAACCTGCAGAAAATGGCCGATGGTGCGGTGGATAATCCGGATATTCTCTGCGATCACCATTAAGGAAAAAGCCCGGCAATGCCGGGCTTTCTTGTTTCAGGGCTGGAAGAAGGCTTCCAGCTGATTGAACACCGCGTGGTCTGCATTGTGCCGGCGGATGCCGATTACATCCTCCAGCTTTTCCACCTGCTTGATCATCTGGGGCAGGCGCGTGTCTTCGATGACGAGCAGCCAGATGCGGCTCTTGCGACCATCGCCGACAGGCAGACAGAGAATCCCTTCAACGTTGTAGGCGCGACGCGAAAACAGCCCGACGACGTGGGACATCACGCCGGCATGGTTATTCACGTCGATTTCCAGGACGGCGCGGCTCAGCGCCTGCATTTCATTGCGGTTCACTGCGTTCATTTCAGGCTCCAATCATGTCGCGGTTGGCGGCGCCCGGCGGCACCATCGGGTAGACCTTCTGCTCGGCATCGATGCTGGCATGGATGAGGCAGGGGCCGGGGCGGGAAATGGCCTCCATCAGCGCGGCGCAGGGATTGGCCGCCGTATCGAGGTTGACCGCCGAGATGCCCAGCGCCTGGGCTGCCTTCACGAAGTCGGGCATGCCCTTGAACTGGGACGCAAACAGGCGCTCGCCGTAGAACAGGGTCTGCTGCTGATGGACGAGGCCGAGGGTGGCGTTGTTCATCAGGACGATTTTCAGATTGACGTTTTCTTCTGCGGCTGTGACCAGTTCCTGAATGTTCATCAGGATGGAGCCGTCACCGGTGAAGCAGACCACGGTGCGTTCCGGCTCGGCCAGGGCGGCGCCGATGGCGGCAGGCACGCCGAAGCCCATGGTGCCCAGGCCGCCGGAGGTCAGCCACTGGCGTGGACGGCGCAGCGGATAGGCCTGGGCCACCCACATCTGGTGCTGACCGACATCGGTGGCGATGGTCGCATCATCGTCGAGGCAGGCGGCGATGCTGCGGATCAGCCCGAAGTGCGAGCGCGGCTCGTCGATATCCGGGAAGGCCTGCGGGAAGTCGCGCTTGAGGGTATTCACACGGTCAACCCACGGGGAACGGCTGTTTTCGGCGACCAGCGGCAGGAGTTGCGTCAGGGCTTCCTGCACATCGGCGGTGATGCCGACGTGGGCCGTCTTGATCTTGTCCAGTTCGGCCGGGTCGATGTCGATATGGACGATCTTGGCCTGCGAACAGAAGGCGGCCACCTTGCCCGTGGCGCGGTCGTCGAAGCGCGCGCCGACGGCGATCAGCAGGTCGCACTCATCGAGTGCCAGGTTGCAATAGCGGGCACCGTGCATGCCGAGCATGGAGAGCGACAGCGGGTGATCGACCGGCATGGCGCCGAGGGCCATCAGGGTCATCACGGTGGGCAAATTGGCCTTCTCGGCCAGGTTGACCGCCAGTTCGGCGGCGCCCGAGTGCACCACGCCACCGCCGAGGTAGAGAATCGGGCGCTGGGCGGCATTGATCAGGGAAGCTGCTTCGGCGATGGCCATGCGGTAGGCCGGCGGCGGCATCTGGCGCGTGGCCGGGGCCGGCCAGTCGCTGATTTCGATGGCCTGCAACTGCACATCCTTGGGAATATCCACGAGCACCGGGCCGGGGCGGCCGGAGGCGGCGATTTCGAAGGCGCGGGGAATGACCTCCAGCAGTTCTTCTGCCGAGGAAACCAGGAAGTTGTGCTTGGTGATCGGCACGGTCAGGCCGTAGGTGTCGACTTCCTGGAAAGCATCGGTACCGATCATCGCCTTGGGCACCTGACCGGTGATGGCGACGAGCGGGATGGAATCCAGCTTAGCATCGGCAATCGCGGTCAGCAGGTTGGTTGCGCCGGGGCCGGAGGAGGCCATGCAGACTGCAACCTCACCGGTGGCGCGGGCCATGCCCTGGGCGATGAAGCCGGCGCCCTGCTCATGCCGGGCGAGGACATGGCGGACTTTCTGCGATTGGCTCAGGGCGTCGTACATCGGCAGGATGGCGCCGCCGGGGTAGCCGGTGACGATACGGATACCCTGGCGTTCCAGGAGGCGCACGGTAATCTGGGCGCCATTGAGGGTTTCGGTCATGCTTCAATCTCCTTGGTTGGGGCGTTTTCCGGGGGGCATAAAGCAAAAAACCCCGCCGGTTGCGCCGGCGGGGTTTCGGGAAGTCTGTCTTGCTGTGTCTTTATCCGATCCGCGACGGCGCAGGCGTTACGACGCCTACTACTACGACTACGCGTACGACGACCGGCAGCACGGACAGTGCGATGCGGGAGAGGTCGAGGCAGGCGGTCATGTCGGAAATGGATCGGTGCAAAAATTGAATGAGGCAAGACTATCGCCGAAGGTTTTGCGAAATGCAAGCCCTCCGGCAATAGGGTTATTCACTGCTGCGGGCAGGTTTGCAGCCCGGCCGTCGCTTCACGCCGTTCGAGCAGGCGCAGGGCGACGAGGAGGGCGGTACCGATCAGCATGATGCCGGCAGCGAGCCACAGCCCGCCGGCGTAGTGGCCGCTGCCGCTGGCCAGCCAGCCGGTCACGGCGGGGGCGGCGATCTGGGCGATGCCGTACGAAATGGTCATCTTGCCCATCATCTTGGCCGGTTTGGTCGGGTAGAAGCGCCCGGCCATGGTGAGCACCAGACTGACCATGCCGACGAAGGTCGAGCCAAAGAGCAGGGCAGCGAAAATGGCCGGCAGCAGACCGTCGACCGCCACCGGCATCAGGATGCCGACAATCTGCAGGCCGGCCGCCAGAATCAGCGCATTCAGGTCGCCGATGCGGCGCGCGATGAAGTCCCACGAGATGCAGGCGGGGGCGGCACCGATGCCGATGGCCAGGAAAATCTTGGTGCCCTGACCTGCCATGCCCGGCAGGCCATTGATGATGGCGACGATGAAGGTGGCCGTGACCACGAAGCCGACGCCCGCACAGAAATACGCCGCCATGAAGAGGCGCAGGTAGGTGGGCGACGGCGGATTGTCCACCAGCTTCTGGCCGCTGGCGGTGAGGCCGGAGGTGTCGGGGGCGGGCAGCCAGCGCAGGGCCGGGATGACCAGCAGGCAGGCGAGGGTGCTGAAGGCGAACCACTGTTCGCGCCAGTTCAGCGTCGGGGTCATCAGCCAGACCGCGGCCGAGCAGCCGGAAATGGCGAGACCGATGCCGGAAAAATGGATGCCGAGTTCGGCGCGGTGGTTGTGGCGCATCAGCCAGTTGAGGATCAGGCCGGTACCGAGCAGCATGGCGGCGGCACTGGAAAGGCCGGCCAGATACCGCGAGGCCAGCCAGACCCAGAGGTCGGTGGTCAGCCCCATCATCACCGTGCTGGCAATCGCCACCAGCATGCCGATGCGGTACAGGCGGTCTTTCAGGACCAGATCGGAAATCGAGGCGGCGATCAGGGCGCCTGAGAGGTAGCCCGCGTAATTGATGGCGGCGAGCCAGCCGCCTTCGGCCAGCCCCAGCCCGGCTTGCTGCTGCATCAGCGGCAGCAGCGGTGTGTAGGCAAAACGGGCGACGCCGAGTGCCAGGAGCAGGCTGAAAATGCCGGCCCCCATGACTTTCAGGCGTTGTCGCTGGTCGGTGGCGGGCGTGGTGGGCTGGGCGCTGTTCATGGTGTTTAACCTGTTATGCATGGATGAATGCACGATAACGGGTGTAAAGTATCGATTCAAATGATTTGTTCAGAATCAATTGTTCTGTAATGGAGAATATATGGAGCTGATCGCGCTGCGCACCTTTCAGGCCGTGGTCGAGGAGGGCGGCATCCTGGCCGCTTCGCGCCGCCTGAATACCGTGCAATCCAACGTCACCGGGCGGATCCGCAAGCTGGAAGAGGAACTCGGGACCGAGCTTTTCCTGCGCAAGGGGCGGGGGCTGGAACTGGCACCCTCGGGCCGTGTATTGCTCGATTACGCCCGGCGCATGCTGCAACTGGAACGCCAGACGGCTGCGGCGGTGCGGCAGGTGGGGAGCAGCGTGGGCGAGTTGCGCATCGGCGCGATGGAAACCTTCGCCGCATTGCATTTGCCGGGCGGGCTCAAGGCGGTCAGGGCTGCCCATCCCGGTGTCGAACTGCGGGTGTATACCGAACCGACGGCCCTGCTTGTTGAGAAAGTGCTGGATCACAAACTCGATTGCGCCTTTGTGGCCGGGCCGGTGATTCATCCTGACCTGGCCTTTCAGCCGGTGGTGGTGGAAGAATTGGTGCAGGTGCATGCGCAAGGGGCGGACCCGGTGCAACTGCCCTTGATCCTGTTTCGTGAAGGCTGCGCCTACCGGACGCGTGCCCTGGCCTGGCAGCGCAGCATCGGACATGCCCAGGCCGACGTGATGGAGTTCGGCACGCTGGATGGCATTCTGGGCTGCGTCTCGGTCGGCCTGGGCTGGACCCTGATGCCGCGCCGCGTGGTCGAGCAATCGAAGCATGCGCCGGACCTGATCGTCGAAGCCGTGCCGCCGGAGATCGGTGAAGTGCCGACCGGCCTGGTCTGCCTGCAGGAAGGCGTGCCGCTCCCGGCCATGACGACCCTGGTCGCCGCCCTGACTGCGCAGACGGCGGCTGGGGCCAGGGCGACGGTCGAGGCCTGAAAAAGGCTATTTTTCGGCTTTGCCCTGCATGACCATGATGGTTTGCTGCATCAGGGCGCAGGCCGTTTCCTTGCCGTCCTTGACGGCGAAGACCTCGGCCTGCGTGACGATCAGGGTTTTGCCGGGGCGCACCACCTTGCCGCGGGCAATCAGCTTTTCGCCATCGGCCGGGGCCATCAGGTTCATTTTGTATTCCACCGTGAGAACCGAGGCCGTGGCCGGCACCAGCGTCATGGCTGCATAGCCCGCAGCAGAGTCGGCAATCATGCCGACCACGCCGCCATGCACGAAACCATGCTGCTGTTCGATACCTTCCCAGTGCGGGACATGAATCTCCGTGCGCCCAGGCTCGACGACCGGGAGGGTGGCGCGGATCAGGTGCATGGCGTGCTGCTTGTCGAAGCTGCGCTGTACGCAGGCGACGAAATCCGGATTGGCGATGGGGCGCATGGGGGTGTCTCCGAGGGGATGTTGTTGTCCGGATAAAGTAAGTTATGGTTGACGTTAACGTCAACGTGATTGCTGCCGATCGATCGGCGTGGTGCAGGCGCTGCGACCTGTCGTGTGATCTCCCTATGCATCCCGGCTATCCACAAAACCTGTGGATAAGTCTGTGAATGACTCGGGAGTAGATGCGCTAAGTGCTGATTCGAAAAGGATTTTTGTTACGCTGCCTCAAACTTGGGCGTTTGTTCAAGTATTTGATTTTTAAGGAAATCTTTGTGGATCCTTGTTCTGTCAGGCTTTTTTCCGTGTCAAGCCCCTGCGTGAAAAAATATTTCGTCCGCTTGTGTGCAACTGGCGTTGACTTTTCGTCTGTCAAGACATTTTCAAGCGTGCGTTTGGCATGGCGACATGACGCGGCAGGATCCTGACTTGCCAGCCTCGATTTTTGCCGCTTCAATGCGGTCGACCGTCAGAAAACCCTAAAAACATCGTTCATTTCATTATCCCCACGAGAACAGCCATGAAATTCGAAGGTACCGATTCCTACGTTGCCACCCGTGACCTCACGCTTGCCGTGAATGCCGCCATTGCCCTGCAACGCCCGCTCCTGATCAAGGGCGAGCCGGGCACCGGCAAGACCCTGCTCGCCGAGGAAGTGGCGCGGGCACTCAACATGCCGCTTTTCCAGTGGCACGTGAAATCCACCACCAAGGCGCAGCAGGGCCTGTACGAATACGACGCGGTGTCCCGTCTGCGTGACTCGCAGCTGGGCGACCCGCGCGTGCACGACATTGCCAACTACATCGTCCCCGGCGTGCTGTGGCAGGCCTTCGAGTGCGACGTGCCCTCGGTGGTGCTGATCGATGAGATCGACAAGGCCGACATCGAATTCCCCAACGACCTGCTGCGCGAACTCGACCGCATGGAGTTCCACTGCTACGAGCTGCAAAAGACGCTCAAGGCCAAGCATCGCCCGCTGATCATCATCACCTCGAACAACGAGAAGGAGTTGCCGGACGCCTTTTTGCGCCGCTGCTTCTTCCACTACATCAAGTTCCCGGACAAGGCGACCATGCAGCGCATCGTCGATGTGCATTTCCCGGCGCTCAAGCACGAACTGCTCAAGGAAGCGCTCGAAGTCTTTTTCGACCTGCGCGAGGTGCCGGGGCTGAAGAAAAAGCCCTCGACCAGCGAACTGATCGACTGGCTCAAGCTGCTCCTGGCCGAAGACATTCCGCCGGAAGTGCTGCGCGCCAAGGACAGTAAAGACAGCATTCCGCCGCTGCACGGCGCCTTGCTCAAGAACGAGCAGGATATCCACCTCTTCGAACGCCTGGCCTTCATGGCCCGCCGCAAGGGCTGACACCGTGTTGATCGATTTTTTGCTGCACCTGCGGGCGCGGCAACTGCCGGTGTCGACCAAGGAATTGCTGGCCCTGCTCGAAGCGCTGGAGGCGCGCCTGGTCAGCGGCAGCCTGGACGATTTTTACCTGATCGCCCGCGCGCTGCTGATCAAGGACGAGGCACTGTACGACCGCTTCGACCGCGCTTTCGGCGAGTATTTTCAGGGCATCGAAGCCTTGCCGGGCATGGACGTGCTGGTGCCGGAAGAGTGGCTGCGGCTGGCGGCCAAGCGTCATTTGACCGAGGAAGACCGCCTCAAGCTGCAGAAACTGGGCTATGAAAAACTCTTCGAAACCTTGAAGCAGCGCTTGGACGAGCAGAAGGAGCGCCACGCCGGCGGCAGCAAATGGATTGGCACCGGCGGCACTTCGCCCTTCGGTCACGGCGGCTATCACCCGGAGGGCGTGCGCATCGGTGGCGAATCAGCCGGTAACCGTACTGCCGTCAAGGTCTGGGAACGGCGCGAATTCCGCAATCTCGATGACAGCATCGAACTCGGCGTGCGCAACATCAAGGTCGCCTTGCGCCGGCTGCGTCGCTTTGCCCGCCAGGGCGCAGCGACCGAACTCGACCTCGATGGCACCATCGCCGGCACCGCCCGCAACGGCGGCATGCTCGACCTGCACCTGCGGCCGGAGCGCCACAACGCAGTCAAGGTGCTGCTCTTTCTCGATGTGGGCGGCTCGATGGATGACCACATCCAGGTTTGCGAAGAGCTGTTTTCCGCCGCGCGCGCCGAGTTCAAGCACCTGGAGCACTTCTACTTCCACAACTGCGTTTATGAGGGGGTGTGGAAGGACAACCGCCGCCGCCACGATGAAAAAATGTCGACCTGGGACGTGCTGCACACCTATGGCCCGGACTACAAGCTGGTCTTCGTCGGCGACGCCAGCATGAGCCCCTACGAGATCAGCCATCCCGGCGGCAGCGTCGAACACTGGAACCCGGAACCGGGGGCCGCGTGGCTGGAGCGCTTGCTCACTCACTGGCCACACGCCGCCTGGCTGAATCCGCTGCCGGAAGGGCAGTGGGAGTGGACGCAGTCGGTGCGGATGATCCGCCAGCTCTGCAACAACCGGATGTTCCCGCTGACCCTGGATGGGCTGGCGCGGGCAATGCGCAGGCTCTCCAAATAGCGGGGCGACGGTCGACCGGGAAATCGAGGCGGATTTCACCGTCGACCGTCGGTGTGTGCCGGTGGCTGTCCTAAGCGCGCGCTGCCACGCTCAGCTGCGTTTGCGCAGCCACTGCAAGACGGTCACGAAGAGTGTGTTCGGATCGACCGGCTTGGGAATGAAATCATCCATGCCGGCTTCAAAGCAGCGCACCTTGTCTTCGGCAAACGCGTTGGCCGTCATCGCGAGAATGGGCGTGTGCAGACCGCGTGGTTGTTGGCGGATACGGCGGGTGGCCTCGAGGCCGTCCATATTGGGCATCTGCATGTCCATCAGGATCAGGGCATAGGGCTGCGCTGCAGCCATGTTCACCGCCTGGACGCCGTCTTCTGCGATTTCGGCGACGATGCCCACGCCGGCGAGCAGGGCCATGGCGACCTCCCGGTTGACCGGCTCGTCTTCGGCCAGCAGTACCACCGTGCCGGTATAGTCGCGGCGCAGGATGGCCTCGGTATCGTGGGCATTCGGCACCAGGCTGCTGCGGAAGCGCTCGGCGCCCTTCTTCAGGCGGAAGGTCACCCAGAAGGTGCTGCCTTCACCCAGGCGGGTCTCAACGCCGGCATCGCCGCCCATCACCTGAGCGATCTTGCGGGTGATGGCCAGGCCGAGCCCGGTCCCGCCGTGTTTACGCGTGATCGAGTTGTCGGCCTGCTCGAAGGCGGTGAACAGCCGGGGCAGCGCATCCGCTGGAATGCCGGGGCCGGTGTCGGTGACGGCAAAGCGGAGCAGGGCGCTGTGATCGTTTTCGTCCTCGGTGCGGACGCTCAGGGTGATACGGCCCGTCTCGGTGAATTTGATGGCGTTGCTCAGGTAGTTGAGCAGCGCCTGCTGCAGGCGTGTGCGATCGCCAATTAAGTTGTTCGGGCAACGTCCGCACTCGATGACATAGTCCAGCCCCTTGGCCTTGATTTTCGCACTCACCATGCTGGACACGTTTTCGACCACTTCGTCGATGAAGAGCGGGTCTTCTGCCAAGGTGAATTTGCCGGCCTCGATCTTCGATAGATCGAGAATGGCGTTGATGATTTCCAGCAGGTGGTTGCCTGCGGCCTCGATCTTGTCGAGTTTTTCAGCCTGGATCGGCGTCACCCCGGTACGCCGCAGGAGATAGGCCATGCCGGTGATCGCATTCAAGGGCGTGCGGATTTCGTGGCTCATGTTGGCCAGGAAGACGCTCTTGGCAACATTGGCGCTTTCGGCTACTTCCTTGGCCGCTTCGAGTTCGGCGGTGCGTCCCCGGACGAGCGCCTCCAGATGGTCACGGTATTCGATCAGTTCGCGCTCGATGCGTTTGCGCTCGGTGATGTCCTGGTAAATCCCCAGTACGCCGAAAACCTGGCCTTGGGCATCCCGCAAGGGCACCTTGGAGGTGCTCAACCAGATTGCTCCCTGCGCCGAGGACTGCGGCTCTTCAAATTCCAGCTTGGCCGTGCCGGAGGTCATCACGGCAAAATCGTCCTGGCGGTAACGTTCGGCCTCGTTGTGCCAGACCATGTCCAGATCGCTCTTGCCAATGATGTCCTGTGGATTGCCAATGCCTGCATCCTGCGCGAACAAGGTGTTGCAGCCCAGGTAACGCAAGTCGCGATCCTTCCAGAAAACTCGGACGGGCGTGTGGTCGATGATGGATTGCAGCAGTTCCTTCTGGGCGCGCATGGCTTCGGCGTAGGCATGTTGCCGATGCAGCAGGTCGCCGACCTTGCCGATCATCGTATTGATGCCTTCCTGCAGTTGCCCGATTTCGTCATGGGCCGTATCGGTGATACGGGTGTCGAAGGTGCCGGCTTCGACCTGTTTCAGGACCGTCAGTGTGCGGGCCACGCGTTCGCCGATGAAGCGTTGGGCAACCACGATCAGCAATGCTGAACTGAGCAGGATGAAGAGGGCTGAAGCGCCGATGCCCCAGAGCAGCACGGCGCGCTTGCGGGCATCGATGTTCGCGGTGCTGACCGTGATGATGGCGGTGTAGAGCGGTGTCTGGCTCGTACTGCCCATCAGTTTTTGGATGCTGGTCAGGCGTTGACCGTCGCGCACCCATTGTTCGTCGGGTGCGTTGCGATCCAGCCACTGAGGGTTGATCTCGGGCAGCGCCTCCATGCCACGGCCCAGGCGGCTGGGGTCCGTGGCCACGATGACACGGCCGTTGCCGCCGATGGCCAGCCCATCCAGATAGGGGGCGCCGATCAGCTCCGAAATCAGGTTGTCTTCAGCAAGGGAACTGATGGAGAGGCTTTCGCTGGCCAGCATGCGGCCCACATTGCGCATGCCCGTGACGAGGTGTTCATCGAGCGCATGATTGAAGCGGCTCACATAGAAGGTGCTGAGTGCCCCGAATACCAGTACTTCGATGAGGATGACCAGCAGGGCAATGCGGCCGATCAGGCCAAGGCGTTTGAACATGGTTCAGGGCGTGTGACGTGGCGTGTCGGCCAGGGATTCCAGGCGCGTGGTTTTTTCGGCTTCGTAACGGGCTTGTTCCGGGGAGATCCGTCCCAGGATTTCGATGCCTTGTTCCGGACGCCGGGCATTCGGTTTCCAGCGTGCGATATAGACCGTTTGCTGCAAGTGATGACTGTTCGGGTCCATCCAGGCTGCGTCGTGCTGCATGCGCTCCCGGGCGCTGGCCTTGTAGTTTTCAAGCTGCTGTATGACCGCATGATTGTCGGTGGTGCCGGCTTTCTGGATCGCTTCGAGCAGGGCTTTGGTGGCGAGATAGGCAGCGTGCGTCACGTCGCCGGGCCAGTCGAGTTTCGTGTGGCCATAACGTTTGCGGTAGCGTTCGACAAAGGCCTGGGTGCCGGGGGTGTCGAGATTCCAGGCCCAGGTGGTCCCGAACAGGGGGCGCGGGGTGCCGGGGGCCGGATAAAGTTCTTCCCAATCCACTTCGCCGACCACCCAGTACTGCTTTTCCAATACCTGTGGATCAATCTGCGAGAAGAGCTTGATCTGGTTGTCACCACTGATGACCAGTGCCACCACATCAGCCGGAATGGCTGCGACCTGCTTCAGGATACTTGCCGGGTCCGTGAGGTTTTCCGGTGCCAGGACTTCGCCCACCAACTGGCCGCCGTACTCGGTGATATAGGGACGCATGGCCGCTGCGTTG
Source organism: Dechloromonas sp. ZS-1 (assembly GCF_039649255.1). Lineage (NCBI taxonomy): Bacteria > Pseudomonadati > Pseudomonadota > Betaproteobacteria > Rhodocyclales > Azonexaceae > Dechloromonas > Dechloromonas sp. ZS-1. The sequence continues at coordinate 11,929 of NZ_JBDIYD010000020.1, forward strand.
CTGTGGCCGGCCGCATTATCCTCGGTCAGTTGCAGGACACGCTTCGATTTGCGGTCCTTGAGCGCGTATTTGAGCAAGGCACGGTTGAAGTTGGCGCCACTGGCATCGAACACGAATTTGGACCGATGGGCATTGTCGACCGATTCCGAGGGGGCGGATGAATTGGTGTTGATGAAAATCACGCCGTGTTGCTGGGCTACGGCGGACATGCTGGCGGCGATATTCGAGGCAACTGCGCCGACCATGAAACCGATCTTGTTCTTGAGGATCAAGGTTTCGGCAACCTGCGCGGCTTTTTTTCCGTCCATGGTGGGATTGCTGGACACCAGCACGACCTCCCGGCCTAACACCCCGCCGGCGCGATTGGCATCCTCGATGGCCATGTCCACCCCGCGCCGGTCCGCCTCGGCGTGCAGGGCAAAGCGCCCGGTGGTGGGGGCGACATGCGCAATCAGGATGGGAGACCGGCTCGGGGCTGTTTGTGCCCATGCCGGATTGCTGCCGAGCTGGCAGAGGGCACTGAACGCCATCAGACCGAGCGTATGCAGTGCCGCGAAAAGTCCTTCCCTGAGATGTCGCATTGCCGTCTCGCACTCACCATTCCGTTTGGGTAATTGTAGCGTGGGGCAATCTGAGTGGGTTGGTTGATTTTGTATTTTTAACGTTTTTGCCTAATCAGACTGCCCAGAATGGGCGGGGCCTGATCCTGAGCGTGTCGGGGCTCACTGCATTTCAGGCCGGTTTAGCGCGTTGACCGCAGCAGGCCGATTTCCTTCGCGGTTTCCGGACCAATCAGGCTCTGCTGCAGGCTGGCTGGCATCTCGGCGCGTGTCTCGGTCAGCGGGATGCGCCCCGCCATGATTTCAGCCCAGGTCTGCGGAAGGCGGGGTGATTTGTCCGGTTCGGCATAGCCCTGCGGCCAGATGGGTTGCAGGGTGGCCAGGTTGTATTTGTCGCTGGCACCGAAGGTGTGCAGCATTTCGTGGGCGATCACGATGTTGTTCTGGCGTCGCTGCATGCGATGGGCGAAGGCATGTACGATGCCGATCTGACCTTTGTCGAGGCCGGTGGAATGGGGTGGCTGCGGGGTGCGCGCCGGGTCGTGGAAAAGGATGAAGAGGCGAACCTGCGGCTTGGGGCCGGCGATGGCGTCGTGCTGGCTGGCCCACCAGCGGAATTTCAGGCTCCAAAGTGCGATGTCGAGCTGGCTGCGGTTTGTGGGCGGCAGCGGCGGTGCTTCGCGCAGCGGGGGCGCCAACTGCAGGGCAATGGGCTGAAGCAGGGATTTGCCGTAGCGCTGGGTTTCTGCCTGAATCCATTCGGCAATCTCGGCAAATTGGCTGTTATCCAGTTGTGCCAGGTAGGCCTGGGTGCTCGGGGCATCGTCGCCGGCAATCGGATAGAGGGCCACGTGGACGGTGTTTTCCCAGGCGGTCAGGCGACTGTTGCTGCGCCAGGCCGAGAGGCCAACGGTGGCGAGGATGAGCAACAGGATCAGGATGCGGAATGTGCGGAACATGGCTTATTCGACGGCAAACAAACTGAGTTTCATGGCCTGGCTGCGAATGGGAATGAGTGCCTGGTAGGCCGGGCTGTCACGCCAGGTACGCGCCGTCTCGGCATCGGGGAATTGCAGTTCGACCACGGCCTCGAAGGCGGCGCAGCCGAGATCGTTCCAGTAGGTTTCGAGGTGGGCGCCGCGAAAACTGACGGTGCCGCCGAAGGCTGCTACGGTCGCCCCAACCTGGCTGCGGTACTGCTCGAAAGCCTGCGTGTCGGTGAGGTGGATCAGGCCGATGATGCGTGTCGTCATGCTGTTGTCCTGTCTGCTTTTCCATGTAAAAAAACCCGGCACAGGGCCGGGTTTTGCGATGCGCGTCAGATCAGGCCTTGACCGGAATCTTGCCGATCTTGACTTGCCATTCCTTCGGACCGCTTTCGTGCACATTGCTGCCCGTCGAATCGACAGCGACGGTGACCGGCATGTCCTGCACATCGAATTCGTAGATGGCTTCCATGCCCAGGTCTTCGAAGCCGACGACCTTGGCCGACTTGATCGCCTTGGCCACGAGGTAGGCGGCCCCGCCGACGGCCATCAGGTAGGCCGACTTGTTGTCCTTGATGGCTTCGATGGCGGTGTCGCCGCGCTCGGACTTGCCGACCATGGAGATCAGGCCGGTTTTTTCCAGCATCATGCGCGTGAACTTGTCCATGCGGGTCGCGGTGGTCGGGCCGGCCGGACCGACGACTTCGTCACGCACCGGGTCGACCGGACCGACGTAGTAAATGATGCGGTTGGTGAAGTCGACCGGCAGCTTCTCGCCCTTGGCCAGCATGTCGGCGATGCGCTTGTGGGCGGCATCGCGGCCGGTCAGCATCTTGCCGTTCAGGAGCAGCTTCTGGCCGACCTTCCAGGAAGCGACTTCTTCCTTGGTCAGGGTGTCCAGATTGACGCGGAGTGCCGATTTGACGTCCGGCGTCCAGGTGACGGCCGGCCAGTCTGCCAGCTTCGGCGGCTCGATCTTGGCCGGGCCGGAGCCATCCAGGTGGAAGTGGCAGTGACGCGTTGCGGCACAGTTCGGGACCAGTGCAACCGGCAGGTTGGCGGCATGGCACGGGTAGTCCAGCACCTTCACGTCGAGCACGGTGGTCAGACCGCCCAGGCCTTGTGCGCCCACGCCCAGTGCGTTGATCTTTTCCATCAACTCAAGACGCAGTTCTTCCGGACGGGTCAGTTTGGCACCGGAGGCCGCCTTGGCCTTCAGTTCGTGGATATCCACCGGGGCCATGATCGATTCCTTGGCTAGCAGCATCGCCTTTTCAGGCGTGCCGCCGATGCCGATGCCGATGATGCCCGGCGGACACCAGCCGGCACCCATTTCCGGAATCTTCTTGAGGACCCAATCGACCAGATCGTCGGACGGGTTGAGCATGGCGAACTTGGACTTGGCTTCCGAGCCGCCACCCTTGGCGGCGCAGATCACTTCAACGTGATGGCCTTCGACGATCTCGAAGTGCACCACGGCCGGGGTGTTGTCCTTGGTGTTCTTGCGGGCGCCGGCCGGATCGGCCAGCACGGAGGCGCGCAGCGGATTGTCCGGGTTGGCGTAAGCGCGGCGGACGCCTTCGTTGATCATCTCCTGGATGCTCATGGTGGCATCCGGCCAGCTGACCTGCATGCCGACCTTGATGAAGACCATGCCGATCCCGGTGTCCTGGCAGATCGGGCGATGGCCTTCGGCGGCCATGCGGGAATTGGTCAGAATCTGGGCGATGGCATCCTTGGCGGCCGGCGCTTCCTCGCGCTCGTAGGCTTCGCCCAATGCCTTGATGTAATCCAGCGGGTGGTAGTAGCTGATGTACTGGAAGGCATCAGCGACGGACTGGATCAGGTCTTCCTGTTTGATGGCGGTCATGCAAGAACTCCGTTGTCGTTGTTAGTGGTGCTTCTGGTGTTGCAGGGCGAGGGTCTGGGTCATCATCTTGTCGACCATTGCCATGGCAAGGGCGGAGACGAGGAAGACCACATGGATGACAACCTGCCAGAGCAAGGTGTGCTCCGTCAGGTTGGCAGCATTGATGAAGCTCTTCAAAAGATGAATCGACGAAATGCCGATGATGGCCGTCGATAGTTTGATCTTGAGGACGCCGGCATTGACGTGCGACAGCCATTCCGGCTGATCCGGATGATCGTCGAGGTCGAGGCGGGAGACAAAAGTTTCATAGCCGCCGACGATGACCATGACCAGCAGGTTGGCGATCATGACGACATCGATCAGGCCCAGCACGATGAGCATGACGTCGGTTTCGGTCATGTGCTTGGGACCGAAGGCGCCGGTCACGAGATGGCTGAGTTCAACCATGAACAGCCAGCAATAAACGACTTGCGCCACGATCAGGCCAATGTAGAGCGGGGCCTGAATCCAGCGGCTGGCGAAGATGAAGGATTCCAGGTGCTTGACGGTATTACGCATCATCGATTCGTGAAGTCGGGGGATCGCAAGTTTAACACGGGCGCTCCGCACGGTCGCCGGGCATGCTGGCATATGCCGCAATGCTGCGGCGCAGCGTGATTTCGTAAGGCGATTGTAAGAATATCAACGTTTAATGCCGCTTCAACGCGGGCGAGGGGAGGAGGGTTTCCCTGAGTCTGCGCGGCATGAAAATTTCCCGGAGCCAGCAGCCGGGATTCGATCGGTTGTCTCAACAATCCAGTCATTGCGTCGTACCGCAGAGGAGAAAAATATGTCGAATGAGTCCGTGCAGATCTATTACCCGTCCGATGAAATCGTCAAGAACGCGGCGGTTTCCGGGATGGACGCCTACAAGGCGTTGTGCGCGGAAGCCGAGGCCGATTACGAAGGTTTCTGGGCCAAGCGTGCCCGTGACCTGATTACCTGGAAGCAGCCGTTTACCCAGGTTCTGGATGAGTCCAACGCCCCGTTTTACAAGTGGTTTGCCGATGGCAAGCTGAACGTTTCCTACAACTGTCTGGATCGCAACGTCGAAGCCGGCAAGGGCGACAAGGTCGCCATCATTTTCGAAGCCGATGACGGTCAGGTCACCAAGGTTACCTACAAGGAACTGCTGGCCAAGGTCTGCAAGATGGCCAACCTGCTGAAGGCTCGCGGCGTCAAGAAGGGTGACCGCGTCGTCATCTACATGCCGATGACCATCGAAGGCATCGTTGCCATGCAGGCGTGTGCCCGTGTCGGTGCCATTCACTCCGTCGTTTTCGGTGGCTTCTCCGCCCAATCCCTGCGCGACCGTATCAACGACGCCGGCGCCGTGATGCTGATCACCTCCGACGGCCAGTTCCGCGGTGGCAAGTCCATTCCGCTCAAGCCGATCGCTGACGAAGCCTTTGCCATGGGCGGCTGCGAAACCGCCAAGAACGTCATCGTGTTCAAGCGCACCGGCGCTGACGTGAACATGGTTGCCGGCCGTGACGAGTGGCTGCATGACGGCCTGGAAGGCCAGGCTGAAACCTGCGAACCGGAATGGGTTGAAGCCGAACACCCGCTGTTCCTGCTCTACACCTCGGGTTCCACCGGCAAGCCGAAGGGTGTTCAGCACTCCACCGGCGGCTACCTGCTGCACGCCATCCTGACCATGAAGTACACCTTCGATATCAAGGACAACGACACCTTCTGGTGTACGGCCGATATCGGCTGGGTGACCGGTCACACCTACATCACCTACGGCCCGCTCGCCTGTGGCGCCACGGAAATCGTCTTCGAAGGCGTGCCGACCTTCCCGAACGCCGGGCGTTTCTGGAAGATGATCCAGGATCACAAGGCCACCATTTTCTACACCGCACCGACCGCCATCCGCTCCCTGATCAAGGCTGCCGATGCTGATGCCGCCGTGCATCCGAAGAGCTACGATCTGTCCTCCCTGCGCATCCTGGGTTCCGTCGGTGAGCCGATCAACCCGGCTGCCTGGACCTGGTACTACGAGAATGTCGGTGGTTCCCGCTGCCCGATCGTCGATACCTTCTGGCAGACCGAAACCGGTGGTCACATGATCACCCCGCTGCCGGGCGCAACCCCGCTGGTCCCGGGCTCCTGCACCCTGCCGTTCCCGGGCATCATGTTCGCCGTGGTCGATGAGACCGGTGCCGAACTGCCGTGGGGTCAGGGTGGTATCCTGGTTTGCAAGAAGCCGTGGCCGTCCATGATCCGCACGATCTGGAACGACAACGAGCGCTTCGTGAAGTCCTACTTCCCGGCTGACTTCCAGGGCAAGCTGTACCTGGCGGGTGACGGCGCGATCCGTGATGCTGAAAACGGTTACTTCACCATCACCGGTCGTATCGACGACGTGCTGAACGTTTCCGGTCACCGCATGGGTACGATGGAAATCGAATCCGCCCTGGTCGCCAACCCGCTGGTTGCCGAAGCCGCCGTCGTCGGTCGCCCGGATGACCTGACCGGTGAAGCCATCGTGGCCTTCGTGGTTCTGAAGGGCCAGCGCCCGACCGATCCGGAAGTCGCCAAGAAGCTGATCAAGGAACTGTCTGACTGGGTGGGCAAGGAAATCGGTCCGATTGCCAAGCCGAAGGACATCCGCTTTGGTGACAACCTGCCGAAGACCCGCTCCGGCAAGATCATGCGCCGCCTGCTGCGTGGCCTGGCCAAGGGCGAAGAGCTGACGCAAGACACCTCCACGCTGGAAAACCCGGCGATTCTGGAACAGCTGAAGGGCTAAGCAGCCTTTGCCGGAACGGCCGCGAGGCGGTTCCGGTCTATTTGCCACGCCTGATGTCGTCATCCGTGATGACATCGGGTGAGTCAGCCCAGGCTGACGCGAGCCAGATGTCTGGCCGAAATGAATTCAAGGGGCGGCGCGCTTGCCACGCTGCTTCAACGAGATAAAAGGCAAGGAGGAGACAATGGTCGCCCATAAGGTGACCTCCCGTGTGGTCGCATCAGACTGCATGCCAACCGCGGCTGGCACGCTTTGCGTGCCGGCCGTTTCCATTTGCGGAGGGCGGTCATGAAACGAGCCAATCTCACCCGCCAGCGCCTGGTGCTGCTGGCCATGCTGGGTGGTTTGCTGTTTTCCTTTCCGATCGTCGGCTTGGTCGACGGCGTCGTGCTTGGCTTGCCGGCCGGCTATCTCTATCTCTTTGGCGTGTGGGCAGCCCTGATCCTGATGGCCGCCCGTCTGTCGGAAGGCGGACGCTGATGTTTCCCACCGCCATCGTTGTCCTGATTTCTCTGGCCTATCTGGGGCTTCTGTTTGCAGTGGCGCGTTTTGCCGAGCAGCGCGCTGCGGCCGGACGTTCGATCATCACCCCGTCGTTGTATGCCCTGTCGCTGGGGGTGTATTGCACCTCATGGACGTTCTACGGCAGCGTCGGGCGGGCGACTTCCGGCGGGCTCTCTTTCCTGACCATTTACTTGGGCCCGACCCTGATGCTCCTGCTGACCGGCGTCATCGTGAAGATGATCCGCATCAGCAAGGCGCAGCGCATCACCTCCATTGCCGATTTCATTGGCGCGCGCTACGGGAAAAGTTACTGGCTGGCCGGTTTGGCAACGATCGTGGCGGTGCTCGGCATCGTCCCGTATATCGCCCTGCAACTGAAGGCGATTGCTGCCAGCCTCGGCATCCTGCTGGCCGATCCGGCGGCAGGGCAGGGATTCTGGCCGACGCTGGCCATTACCGCCTCGCTGGCGGTGTTTACCATCTGGTTCGGGACCCGTCATCTCGATGCCACGGAGCGTCACGAAGGGATGGTCGCGGCGATTGCTTTTGAGTCCATCGTCAAGCTGCTGGCCTTTCTGGCGGTGGGATTATTCGTCACCTTCGGGATGTTCAACGGGTTTGGGGACGTCTTTTCGCGCGCTGCCGCTTTGCCCGGCATCGAGCGGCTGCTGGGGCTGGAGGCGGTGAAGCCGGTCTCCTGGGCCGCCCTGATCCTGCTCTCGGGGCTCGCCATCGTATTTCTGCCCCGGCAGTTTCAGGTCATGGTCGTGGAGAACGTCGATGAATCCCATGTCCGGCGCGCTGTTTGGCTGTTTCCGCTGTACCTGCTCCTGATCAACCTCTTTGTGCTGCCGGTGGCGCTCGGCGGTTTGGTCCACTTTCAGGGGGCGGCCGTCAATGCGGATACCTACGTGCTGCGCCTGCCTTTATCGCAAGGGGCCGAGGTACTGGCCATGCTCGTTTTCCTCGGGGGCTTGTCGGCGGCAACCGGGATGGTGATCGTCGAAACCATCGCCTTGTCCACCATGGTCTGCAACGATCTGGTGATGCCGGGTCTCCTGCGGTCGACGTGGTTTTCGGCACAAAATCGGCGTGATCTTTCAGGTGTGCTGCTGGGGATCCGGCGTGCCGCGATTGGTGTGATCCTGCTGCTCGGATTCATCTATTTTCAGGCGGCCGGAGAGGCGCATGCGCTGGTCGGTATCGGCCTGATTTCGTTTGCGGCGGTCGCCCAGTTTGCCCCCGTGGTCTTCGGTGGCATGTACTGGAAACTCGGGACGCGCCCGGGGGCGATTGCCGGCCTGAGCGGCGGCTTTCTGGTCTGGCTGTATACCCTGTTGCTGCCGGCCTTTGCCAAGTCGGGCTGGATCGATCCGGGTTTCGTGCAAAGCGGCTTGTTCGGGTTTTCGTGGCTGAAGGCGCAGGCGCTGTTCGGCCTGGTCGGCCTGGATGAGATTTCGCATTGTCTGTGGTGGAGCCTGCTGATCAACGCCGGGCTGTTTGCAGGTGTGTCGCTGGCAACGCGCCCGGATGCCGATGAGGCGGCGCAAGCCGAACGGTTCGTCGATGTGTTTCGCCTGGAGGCACGGGGCGGTGCGCCTCGCCTCTGGCGCGGGCAGGCCTCGCCGGAGGCGCTGGTGGCGCTGCTTGAGCGCTTTCTCGGGGCGGAGCGGGCGCACGGGCAACTGGCCGGCCATGCCCAGGCGCGTGCTTTGTCCGATTGGCGCCGCTTGCCGGCCGATGCGGCATTTGTCCAGTTTGCCGAGGCCGAACTGGCCGGTGCCATCGGCTCGGCTTCGGCGCGGGTGATGGTGGCCTCGGTGGTGGAGGAGGAGCCGTTGGGGCTCGATGAGGTGCTCGATATCCTCGATGAGGCCAATCAGGTGCGTGCGCACAGCCGCGAACTGGAGCTCAAACAGGCCGAACTGGAGGCCGCCACCGGTGAGCTGCGCGCAGCCAACGCCCGCTTGCAGGAGCTGGACCGGATGAAGGATGACTTTGTCTCGACGGTCACCCACGAATTGCGGACGCCGCTGACTTCGATTCGCGCATTATCGGAAATGCTTTACGAAGATCCCAAGTTGCCGTTGGCGGATCGCGCCCGTTTCCTGGGCATCATCGTGACCGAAACCGAGCGCCTGAGCCGGTTGATCAACCAGATCCTTGACATGGCCAAACTGGAATCCGGGCGGGCGGAGTGGACGACGAGTAGCATTGATGTCGGCACGCTGGTTCGGGAAGCCGCCGCGTCGCTGGAGGCGCTTTTCAATGAAAAAGGCTTGTGCTTCTCCTTGTCGATCGCGGCGGGCCTGCCGCCCGTGCTGGCTGACCGGGATCGCCTGACGCAAGTATTGATCAACCTGCTCTCGAATGCCGTCAAGTTTGTGCCGCAAGATGGCGGCCATGTCTGGCTCAGTGTTGTTTCCGTGGAGGATGCCGTACGTGTATCGGTCCGCGACAATGGTCCGGGCTTGACGGCGGACGAATGCGGTGTCATTTTCGAAAAGTTCCGCCAGGGAGGAGACACGATGACGGCGAAGCCGCAAGGGACGGGCCTCGGCCTGCCCATCAGCCGACAGATCATCGAACACTTTGGCGGGCGGCTCTGGGTCGAAAGCAGCCCGGGGCAAGGCGCAGATTTCATGTTCACGGTGCCCATTGCCGCACCGGATGCATAACAACGGGGGAGACGCCGCAGATGGCTAAGAAGGTATTGATTGTCGATGACGAGCCCAACATCGTCATTTCGCTGGAATTCCTGATGAAAAAGGAAGGTTTCGAGGTTGCCGTGGCCGGCGATGGCGAAGCCGCATTGGCCCAGGTGGCGGCATTCCAGCCGGACCTGATCCTGCTCGATGTGATGATGCCGAAGAAATCCGGCTTCGAGGTCTGCGAGAGTCTGCGGGCTGATCCGGCCCATGCCGGCCTCAAGATCGTCATCCTGACGGCCAAGGGGCGCGAGACGGAGGTGGCCAAAGGGCTGGCGATCGGGGCGGATGCCTACGTGACCAAGCCGTTTTCCCCCAAGGCGCTGGCCGTTCAGGTCAAGCAATTGCTCGAAATCGCCTGATTTCGCCGGTCGACCGCCGGAACCCGCCGGTTCTGGCTTTTTCGCTGTGAGCCCGATATGAAGGCCAAACACCGTTTGCTGATTGCCGTGGTGGTGCTGGGGTTGTTGATGACCGGCCCCTTTGTCGTGACGTCTTTCCTCGTCTGGCTGGACATGAAGGAAGCGGAGCGCGAGTTGCTGACCAGCTTGCTGCTCTCCCGCTTGCCCGTGGGCACGATGATGACGATGTCCGGTTTTGCCGTTGGCGTATTCATCCTGCACCACTTGTTCAAGCAGTACGTCGAGGGGCTGCTGCGCATGTCCGAAACCCTGCGTCTGATGCTGGGTGCCAACCGCAATTTCCGGGTCACGCCGGAAGGTCCGCCGGAGGTCCAGCAACTGGCGCGGGCCGCGAACGATCTAGCCCAGCAGCGCGATGCCCTGATGGATGACGTCGATACGCAGATTGCACGCGCCAAGGCGTCCGTCGAGGAAGAAAAGAACCGTCTGGCAGCCTTGATGTCCGAACTGGCCCAGGCGGTTGTCGTGTGCAATCTGGATGGGCGCATTCTCCTTTACAACAACCGGGCCCGCCTGCAGTTCAAGGCGCTGGCGCAAGGACCGACCTCGGTGGCCGGTGGTGCGCTGATCGGTCTGGGACGATCGATTTACTCGATTCTCGAAAAGAGCCAGATCGAGCATGCGCGTGAAGTCATCGAACTGCGCCTGGGCGCCGGCAAAACGCCGATCGCCAATTTCACGACCACAACCCGTGGCGGCCAGTTGCTGCGCATCCAGATGGTGCCGGTGCGTCCGGCCAATGCGGAAGGGGAGGCCAAGCTCTCGGGCTATGTGCTGACTGTGGAGAACATCACGCGCAGCATCGAAGAAGAAGAGCGCCGCGATCAGGCGCTGCATACCCTGACGCAGGGCAGCCGCGCTTCGATTGCCAATATCCGCGCCGCCGTGGCGAATCTCCTTGATTATCCGGACATGGAGCCGGAGATGCGCGCCCGCTTCCTGAGCGTGATCGATGACGAGGTCGCCACGCGCAGCCAGGCGATCGAACAGACCATGCACCAGTTCTCGGATGCGCTGAAAACCCGTTGGCCGCTGGAGGACATCCTGGGGGTCGATGTGATTGCCGCAGCCGAGCGGCGCATCAACGATACCTTGCATCTGCCGAGCAAGCGGGAAGAAGTGGATGAGACGCTGTGGGTCAAGTCGGACAGCTTCTCCCTCGTCTTTGCACTCTGCGCCCTGGCTTCCAAGTTGCAGGATCACTACGAGCCGCGCGAATTGCGCTTCCGCCTCATTGCGAACGGCAAGCTGGCCTATCTGGACCTCATCTGGGCCGGTCCGGCCATGTCCTCGGAAACCTTCTATACCTGGGAAGGCGAGCCGATGCAGATCGGCAGTGAAGTTTCCCCGCTGACCCTGCGCGACGTCATTGATCGGCACGGGGGTGAAATTTGGTACGAGCGCGAAAAAGCCGCGCATCGTGCCTTCTTCCGGTTCGTGCTGCCGGTGGCGACGCCGGATGCCGAGCATTTCATCGAAGAGCGCAATGTCACCGGGCGGCCGGAATACTACGATTTCGACCTCTTTAACTTCGCGGACAAATCGATCGATCTGGACCGCAAGCTCTCCGATCTCACGTACACCGTGTTCGACACCGAGACGACCGGCCTGGAGCCGTCCAACGGGGACGAGATCATCCAGATCGGTGCGGCCCGCATCGTCAATGGCCGCCTCCTGCGCCAGGAAACCTTCAATCAGATCGTCGATCCGGAAATGCCACTGAAGCCGGAGTCCATCCCGATTCACGGGATTACTGAAGACATGGTGCGCGGCCAGCCGAATATTGATCTGGTGCTGCCTGCATTCCACGAGTTTTGTGAGGATACGGTGCTGATTGCCCACAATGCGGCCTTCGACATGCGTTTCCTGCAACTGAAGGAAGAGCGGACCGGCATCCGTTTCACGCAGCCGGTGCTCGATACGCTGTTGTTGTCCGCAGTGGTGCATCCGAATCAGGAGTCGCACAAGCTCGATGTGATCCTGGAGCGCCTCGGCATCACCATCGGCAGCCGGCACAATGCGCTGGAAGATGCCGTTGCCACCGCCGAGGTTTTCCTGAAGCTGGTGCCGCTGCTTGCTGAACAGGGCATCGTCACGGTGCGTCAGGCGCTGGAGGCCTCGCAGAAAACCTATTTTGCCCGGGTCAAATATTGAGCCACGCCATGCCGCTGTCGGCCGATCCGCTCTCCGCTTTCCCGCTTGCTGAACTGGCGGCCCTGGACGACGCCCTGGCGGCGGCCGACGATCTGCCGGCGCTGTGCGCCTTGGCGCCAAGGGTGGCGGAGCTTGGCCGCCGCCTGGTGCAGGGCGACTTGGCCGGGCTGGCGGCCTGTACCCGGATTTCGGCCTGGAATGACCGGTTGACCGTCGGGATCATCGCGCAGACTGCGCGCCAGTTCCGTTTGCCGGTGGTTGGCTGGTGCTGGCTGGCGCTGGGGTCGGAAGGGCGCATGGAGCAAACCTTCCTGACCGATCAGGACAATGCCCTCATCTTTGAAGCGGCCGATGCCCACGAAGCCGCCGCCTTGCGGGAGCTCTTCCTGCCCTTTGCCCATGCGGTCAATGAAACCCTGGCCGCCTGTGGTTTTGCGCGTTGCCCCGGCGGCATCATGGCGGGTAATCCGGCCTGCTGTCTCTCGCTCGATGAGTGGCGTGAACGCTTCATCGACTGGGTGCGCCGCCCGGACCCGCAGGCTTTGCTCAACGCGAGTATCTTTTTCGATCTCCGCCCGCTGGCCGGTCAGCTCGAGTTGGGCGAGGGCTTGCGTCGCCTGATGCTCGCCATGACCCGGGATACGCCGTCCTTCTTGCACCTGATGGCGGCCAATGCCCTGGCTGCCGAGCCACCGCTGACGTTTCGCGGCGAGGTGCAGGCCGGTGCCGATGGCGTCGATCTGAAGAAATTTGGTAGTCGTATTTTTGTCGATGCCGCCCGGATCTTCGCCTTGGCCCATGGCGTGCCTGCGGTGTCGACCAGCGCGCGTCTTGCCTTGGCGGGACCGGCTGCGGCGCTGACGCCGGATGAGATTCCGACGGTCAACGCGGCGTTTTCCCACATTTTGCGCTTGCGTCTGCAGGGGCAGCTGACCGATGAAGCAGCAGGTCGTCCTGTCGGGCATGCCTTGCAGCCGGCCTCGCTCAACGACGTTGACCGGGTCATCCTGCGCGAAGTGCTGCATCAGGCGCGGCGCCTGCAGCAGCGGCTCAAATTAAACTATTCCCTTTGAATGAAAGATCGAGGTTGTCGTGAATACGTCCATTGATCACAGCCCCCTGGGACAGGCAGAAATGTCCCTGCGTCAGGCCGGTCAGGCCCGCGTGGCCAGCAATACGGCGGCCTTCCTGAAGAAGCACGCGCCGTTCAACAAGATGAAGGCCGATGCGCTGCAGTTTTTTGCCGAGCGCGCCAAATCCGTGTTCTTCCCGGCCGGGGAGGAGATCGTCGGGCCGGAGTCGGGCAATGTCCGTTATTTCTACCTGATCGAATCCGGCAAGGTGCAGGCCCGTCAGGCCGGCGAAGTGGCCGTCACCGAGTACTCCATCCTCAGCCTCGGGGCGGGGGAGTCGTTCCCGATCGGGGCGGTGACCGCAGGGCGTCCGTCGACCAATCTGTATACCGCCATCGACGACACCTTCTGCTACCTGCTGCCCGCTGAGGATTATCGGGTCCTGATGCAGACCAGCCCGGAATTCAATCTGTTCTGTACGCAATACATCGCCAGCCTGCTCGATCAGTCGCGCCGTCAGTTGCAAATCCAGTTTGCTCAGCGCGCCAGCGAGCAGCAAACCCTCAACTCGCCGCTGGCCGGTATCGGTTCGCGCAGCCCGGTCATGGTGACACCGGACACGCCGGTGCGCAGCGCGCTGGAAACCATGTCTTCAGCCAAGGTCGGCTCCCTGGTGATCGCCGGCGAAGACCGCAAGCCGGTCGGGATCTTCACCCGCTCCGACCTGCTGGATCGCGTGGTCCTTGCCCGGCTGCCGGAGACGGCGCCGATCGGCGAGGCCATGTCGGCAACGCCGCTGATGCTCGAAGAGCATGCCACGGCTTACGATGCCATGCTGGCCATGGCCACCCACAACATTCGCCATGTGCTGGTGACCGATGCCGAAGGCAAGCTCACCGGCGTGGTCTCCGAGCGCGATCTGTTTGCCTTGCAGCGCGTGGGCCTGCGCCAGATCCGTCAGACCATCGACAGTGCGGACAATATCGCCGCCCTGCAGCATGCGGCGGGTGATGTACGTCAGCTCGCCTTCAACATGCTCGCCCAGGGCATTGGCGCCGAGCAATTGACCCAGTTCATCTCTGCCCTCAACGATGCCTTGACCCGGCGTATTCTCGAACTGAATCTCGAACAGCACAGTTTCGATGGCATCGAGTGGGCCTGGCTGGCATTCGGTTCGGAAGGGCGCGATGAGCAGACCTTCAGTACCGACCAGGATAACGGTATCGTCTATACCGTGCCGGAGGGGCAGACGGCCGAGGCTTTGAAGCAGCGTTTCCTGGCCTTTGCCCGTGCCGTGAATGAAGATCTGGATCGCTGTGGTTTCCCGCTCTGCAAGGGGAACATCATGGCCAGCAACCCGCAGTGGTGCCTGACGCTGGACGAGTGGAAGGAGCAGTTTGCCACCTGGGTCCGCATCCCGGACCCGGATGCCTTGCTGAACGCGACCATCTTCTTCGACTTCCGTCCCTTGTTCGGCGATGCCCATCTGACCGAGATCATGCGCCGCCATCTGCTCATGCAGACCGGCAGCAATCCGATGTTCCTGCGCGCCATGGCCAAGAATGCGCTCGATGTCGAGCCGCCGCTCGGCAAGATCCGGGACTTCGTGACCGATCTGGAGGCCGATCATCCGGGCAAGATCGATCTGAAAAAATACGGCTCGCGCATCTTTGTCGATGTGGCGCGCATCTACGCGCTGGCGGCCGGTGTTCACAACACCAATTCCATTCAGCGTCTGCGCCTGGCCGCCAAGCGTTTGTCGATCCGGGAAGAAGAGGTGAATGCCATCCTCGATGGCCTTAACTTCATCCAGTTCCTGCGCCTGCAGCATCAATATCTGGATGGCGACAACAGCGGTCAGGGCAACAACCTGATCAACCCGGATGACCTGAACGAGCTGGATCGTCGTATCCTCAAGGAATCTTTCCGTCAGGCCCGCAAGCTGCAACTGCGCCTGAAACTCGACTATCAGGTGAACTGACATGTTCGGTATCAGCAAACTGTTTCGGGGCGATGCCAGCGTCGACCTGCCCGAGGATATCCAGGCCGCGCTGGCGGTTTGGCGGGCCACACCGGCGCCCGCGCTGGCCGAACTGCATTTTCATGTGCGTTATCTGGTGCTGGATATCGCGACCAGCGGCACCGATCCCGACAAGGATCGGGTGTTGTCGATTGCGGCCATGGCGGTGAATCGCGCGGGTGTGTTGTTGCCGGAAGATGCCTGCTATATCGATTTTTCTCAGCAGCATGCCGATCCCCATACGGTCGACCGTCAATTGGCGGCCTTTTTGGCCTTCATGGCCAAGGCCCCGACCGTGGTTTATCACGTGCCGTATGCGTCCCGTTTCCTGCAGGCCATCTTCCGGGCCCGTCTCGGGGTGGATTTCCAGCCGCAATGGGTGGATCTCGCCTGGTTGCTGCCGGCCATGTTCGAGGAGAAGGCCCATGCCGTTCAGCCGCTTGACCAGTGGATCGATCTTTTTGAACTGGAAGCCAGCGAGGGGCGGCGTGACGCCATGGAAAACGTGCTGATCCTGGCGCGCATTTTCCAGATGCTGCTCGAACGCGCCAAGGCCAAGGGGATCGACACGGCGGCAGCCCTGATCGAGGAGTCCCGTGCCAGCAGCTTCCTGCGCCGGACACACTGACCATCATGCGCGTCTTGACCCGGCTCCAGCGTTATTACCTGTATTACACCCTGTGTTTCCTGTTGTTCGTCATCGCCCTGGCCGTGCTCGAACAACAGGGCATGCCCCCGCGCTGGATCGGGTACGCCTTTCTTTTCTTCACCATCTCGATGTATGCCGTGATCGGCATCGCCAGCCGAACATCGGACGTCTCTGAATACTATGTGGCAGGGCGTCGTGTCCCGGCGTTCTTCAATGGCATGGCGACGGGGGCGGACTGGATGAGTGCCGCCTCCTTCATGGGGTTGGCGGGGACGCTCTATCTGTCCGGCCATCAGGGCTTGGCCTTTGTCATCGGCTGGACCGGCGGCTTTGTGCTGGTTGCCCTATTGCTTGCCCCTTATCTGCGTCGCTTTGGTGAATACACCATTCCGGATTTCCTCGGAGCGCGTTATGGCGGGACGGCGATTCGCTTGGTCGCGGTGGGGGCGGCCATCCTGGCTTCTTTTGTATACGTTGTGGCTCAGATTTACGGCGTGGGGGTGATCACCAGCCGTTTTGTCAGCCTGCAATTTGAAATCGGCGTGTTTGTGGGCCTGGCCGGGATTCTGGTCTGCTCTTTCCTGGGCGGCATGCGGGCGGTCACCTGGACCCAGGTTGCCCAGTACGTCATCCTGATCGTCGCGTACGTGACGCCAGTGGCGATCCTGTCTTATAACGTGACGGGCAATCCGGTGCCGCAGCTGGTGTATGGCCAGGTTCTGACCGAAGTGGCCGAGCTTGAGCACAAGCTCTTCAACACACCTGCTGAAATCGAGGTGCGTCGCCTGTATCAGGAGCGGGCGGACGCGTACGCCCAGAAGATCATGCAATTGCCGCAGTCTCTGATGCTGGAGAGGGACTCGCTCAGCCAGCAGATCAATGCCCTGAAGGCAACCGATGCGCAGACCCGTGACATCGTGGCCCTGGAGCGCCAGCGACGCGAATTGCCGCACGATCCGGAGCAGGCGAGGGCGCGTTGGGAAAATGCCATGTATTCGGCGGTCGACCGTAGCCAGCCACCGCGTCCGCATGCCGAGGCTTATCCGGGCGGGAAGGATTCGGCGGCACTGGAGCGCCTGAACTTTCTTGCACTGGTGTTTTGCCTGACGGTGGGCACGGCGGCGCTGCCTCATGTCCTGATGCGCTATTACACGACGCCTTCTGTGGCGCAGGCGCGGGACTCGGTTTTCTGGTCCTTGCTTTTCATCCTGTTGCTCTATGTGACGGCGCCTGCGTATGCCGTCTTTGCCAAGTTTGAAGTGCTGACGCACCTGGCTGAAATCCAGATTGCCCAGTTGCCCAGTTGGGTCGCGGCGTGGACGAAAGTCGGATTGGTCAATATTGAAGACATCAATGGAGATGGCATTCTGCAACTTGCAGAACTGTCGATGAACCCGGACGTGATCGTGCTGGCCACGCCGGAGATCGCCGGCATGCCTTATGTGGTCTCCGGCCTGGTTGCCGCCGGTGCGCTGGCGGCCGCGCTTTCAACGGCGGATGGATTGTTGCTGACCATCACCGGGGCTTTGTCGCACGACGTCTATTATCGGATTCTCCGGCCGGGTGCCTCGACGCAATTCCGTCTGGTGATTTCCAAATCACTGCTTCTTGTTGTGGCGGTGATGGCAGCGACCGTGGCCGCGCAAAAACCCGGCACGATCCTCTCCATGGTGGCCTGGGCCTTCTCGATTGCCGGTTCTGCATTTTTCCCGGCACTGGTGCTTGGCATCTTCTGGGCACGGACAACGCGCATTGGGGCGCTGTCCGGCATGCTGGCCGGCGTGCTGCTGACGCTCTATTACATCTTGCGGGTGGAATTTGATGCCATTCCCTTCCTGGGGCTGAGCAATATCCAGATGGCTCCGTGGTTTGGTATTCAATCCACCTCGGCGGGTGTTTTTGGTGTTGCCTTGGGCGTGGTCACGATCGTGCTGGTCAGTCTTTGCACCCGCTCAGAGCCATCGGCGGTCCAATTCCTCCACAAAATACGGGGGGGGGAAGATCTGCCGTTGCCAAATTCCCCGGAAAGGTCGTCCCCTGCAGGTTATTGGCGCAGGACTCAGGGGCTGACTTACATGCTGGCGCTGCTTTGGGCCTCATTGACCTTTGGTGTGATCTGGTTTGGGGCCGAATTGAATGACTACCGTTTTCTCGGCTTCCCGCTCGGCTTCTATATGGCCGCGCAAGGATTGTTGCTCCTCTATCTCCTGATCATCTGGTTTTACAACCGGCAAATGCGGCGTTTGGAGGTGGAGATGATGCCGCGCACGGAGGGGCGGTGAGCATCGCGTGGTGGATCGGTGTGGTGAGAGCACTGATTGAGCTGGCGATGTTCTGTTTGCTCGGGCAGGGCATCCTGGCCCTTCTGGCGGGAAGAAGTCGCCACGACAATCCTGTATACCGCCTTCTTTCTTTGTTAACGATACCGCCCCGACAACTCTGCGCACTTGTCTTCCCTCGGCTTCGTTCTGCATGGGGCCAAGGCATCTTTTGTTTGACGGTTTTGTTCGGGTTTTGGATCGGACTCGCTTTTTTTCGAAAAATGCTTGACCACTGAAAACCTTCTGGTAGAATGCGCGGCTTCCCGGAGAGGTGGATGAGCGGTTTAAGTCGCACGCCTGGAAAGCGTGTATAGGTTAATAGCCTATCGGGGGTTCGAATCCCCCCCTCTCCGCCAGGATTCGATGAAAGACGGCCCTTTACGGGCCGTTTTGCATTTCTACCCATCATCTCACCCATCCTTTTCGGTGGTATGTGGTGAGATTAGGTGATACTGGCTTCCTTACGGAGGGGCATCTTCCGGTAATCGGCCTGAGCAGCCGTTGGCGTATCAATTTTTGTCGGTCGGCATTCTGGCGGTAAGCTGCCCGTCACCGGCTAGCAGGGTCGAAGGTCTGCTTCCGAGCGTGTCCGGAATTTTGTGTAAACGGGTTTGGGGTTAAAGGTTGTTGATCCGGTCTTCGAACTGGATAGTAAAGCGAGTCAGCGCCGCCTTCCAATCCCGAATCGGCATGGTCCATTTCCGACTGATGTTGCGCAGCGCCAAGTAGAACAGTTTCAGCAGCGCTTCATCGCTCGGAAACGAGCCGCGGTTCTTGGTGATTTTGCGCAGACTCATGTTCACCGACTCGATCGCATTGGTCGTGTAGATGACCTTGCGAATCTCCGGCGGGTAGTCGAAGAACGGGATGATCCTCTGCCAGTTCCGACGCCAGGACTGACTGATCGGCAGGTAGGCATCGTCCCATTTGTCCTCGAATTCTCCCAGCATCTGCTCAGCTTCGTCGGCCGTGGCGCAGGAGTAGATTCGCTTCAGGTCAGCGGCGACCTCCGGTCGCATTTTCCACGAGACGTAGTTCAGGCTATGGCGCACCATATGGACGATGCAAAGCTGAACGGCCGCCCGGGGATAGACAGCCTCAATGGCCTCCGGGAAGCCCTTGAGGCCATCCACGCAAGCAATAAAGATGTCTTGTACGCCACGGTTCTTCATCTCGGTGATGACCTGCAGCCAGAACTTGGCGCCCTCGGTCTGGGCAATCCACAGGCCCAGCACCTCCTTCTCCCCGGCCATGTTGAGGCCGATGGCGAGATAGACCGCCTTGACCCGCACACTGCCGTCCCTGACCTTTACGTGGATGCAGTCGAGATAGACGATGGGGTAAATGCTGTCCAGGGGCCGGGACTGCCAAGCCTTGACCTCTTCGATCACGGCATCGGTGACGGAGGAAATCAAGGTCGGCGACACTTCAGTGCCGTACATCTCTTCAAGATGGGCCTGTATCTCACGAACTGTCATTCCTCGGGCGTAGAGCGACAGAATCTTGTCGTCAAAGCCGCTCCAGCGGGTCTGGTGCTTCGGAATCAGCTGCGGCTCAAACGTGCCGTGGCGGTCACGGGGAATCTCAATGGGCAGTTCGCCGAACTCACCCTTCAAGGTCTTCTTGCTCTTGCCGTTGCGGGTATTGCCGGCAGGATTTTCTACCGGCTCATTCTTCCCGTGGCCGAGGTGGTCGGCCATCTCCGCTTCCAACGCCTTCTCGACCAGCAGCTTGGTCAGTTGCTTGAGCAACCCATTCTCGCCAATCAGGTCTTCCGGCTTGCGGTAGTCAGCCAACAGGCTGTCCAGCAACTCCTTGGGTACTGCTTTCTTGTATTGACCCAGCAGAACCTGCTCAACTTACGCTGCTAATGCGAATGCCTCAGCAGGGGTTTTCATACCGAGCGAC
>NZ_JBDIYD010000021.1:0-30788 GCF_039649255.1 Dechloromonas sp. ZS-1
CAAATCACTCGCTCAGAAATCAGGTAAATTAACCATGGACTCTAAAGCCCATTGCTACTGAAAACGGGGGGACGTCGCTTGATTCGTTTCGTGTGTTCTTTGCGGATTTTTTGGCTCAACTCGACAATCAGCGAAGCAAGATGCTGATTTTTCTCGACCACTCTCGAGATTTCCGATTCAATCTCGCGGTGACGGGTGTCAATCAGTGACTGGATTCGTTGCTCCAGCGCCTCTGACAATTCTAGGGACTTTGCTGTTGCAATTTTTGCCTTTGAATCGCATTCATTTGCCCTGGAAATTTCGGCAAGCCACTTCTCACGCATAGCAAGCAACTCTTTTCGAACACACGACAGAGTGGAACTGAGCTCCCTATTTGATAACTCTGTCGCTTCCAGCAATTCATTCTTTTGCTCTAATTCGCTGAGCAAAGCTGCTTCTCTCGATTCTAGCAAGCGAAGTTGCCGCTTCAGTTCATCGGTTGCATCTGGAACTGATACATTTCCTTGGCGCTTCCAATCTTGATACACACGAAACCATTCAGCCTCTTCTTGACTGGCAGGCATGGCATCACCGTTTACAACACGAATAAAGTGCGCCTCCATCCCCGTTGTCGGTTGAATCCTACCTTCTGCTAAAGCAACGATTCGTTCTACATTGCCCCCCATTCCCCCTCCTCAGAACGGTAAGTTATCGTCCAAAAGCCAAACTGGCTGAAGTGCTGATCCCTTTACGTCAGAAATGCTTGAAGTGAAATCTCTAGGCTCACCCCCCTCAACAGGCTGACGAATTTCCCCCGACTTTCCTCCAGCAGTTGATAATTCGCTGGCCTCGATTTTCGTAGTGAAACGATCTACCCCAGAACTATCCTGCCATTTGCGTGTTTTCAAGCGCCCTCCGACAAACACTTGGCTCCCTTTTTTAGATACCGACTAGCAATTGCTGTAGGGACTACCGTCAATGTTGGCCAAACCTCCCATTCTTTCCTCTTGTGTCATCTCCGGTATGGGGCCAGATCGCTCTCGAACTGCTTTGAGATAATATTCCTCTGGAGACAACTCTTCATCAGTTGGCTGATCGGTGAATTGCTGACGCTCAAAGAATTGTTCAATCAGTTTTTGATCGGCTTCTTCCTGCTTTAAACGTAGGTAACCCTCCTTCGTGTAGCCTCGCCCTTCACAGCGCCACCGCCAGTAATTTTTGGCAACACGAGAACGATCACTATCTGTAATACACCCGAGGTTGTCCCGTAGCTTGGCTCTCGCATCATCTTCAGCGAAATATCGCCAACTTGTGCTCTTTTCCACCCACAATGCAATGGCATCATCATCGTCATGGAGGTTGTGGATCGTAGGGTCGAAAACAATGAATCCAACTTCAGTAATCTTGCCAATCCAGACACCATCAAAGAAACGAGGGTTGGCTTTAGCTGAGGCTTTCTGGTCAGTCATGGCGCATAGGATCAATATTTAACTAAAATCCAAGCAACATAAAGTCATCATCTGCGGGCTTTTCTTGAGATGAAATTATGCTCATAGCAATGCACTTATTTAATCGCAGTGCCGCAGCAATTTCGTCGTCAGTAGAGCAGTAGTAAACGTTCTTTTGACAGTCATCACAAAAACGTAGCAAAGAATCAGATGTTTCCAGAAGCTGAGACCACTTTTTGGTGCAGCGAAATTGGATAGGGCAGTTTCTAATCACTTGATTTTTCATACGTTTAATGGTAAATGTCGCATCGGGGAAATTGTCAGATTAGGTCGCGACTTCTACATTTAAAAGTCAGAGTTAAATCACGCCATCGCCAGTGGCTGCCTCTAAATAGGCATGTAATTGTGCAGGCGATTTGAGTTTGACAATATATTGGCAACCATTACCCTGGGGCAGCCATCGGGGGCAGCCAAGAAAATACATATCAAGCAACCTGCCACTGTGTTCTTTTTTCTGGCGAAGAATTAACTCTTCTCCGTGAACAGGACATCGATACGCTTCGACAGCCCCTTTTAATTCCCTATCGTTACGAACTCCCTCCATTCGATCTACGACAATACTGCTATGACCTATCACGAGATCAGAAAACTCTTTGGCATTTAGCTCGGAGAACTCTGGACGTTGTGTTCTTGCAAAAACATCAAAATCTTCCTGTGAAAAGGATTCCCAATGAGAGCAGCGATGCGGGGTTCCATTTCCAGCCCAATACCAACCAGTGCAACCCCAGCCAAGTTGATTCGCGTCAATGGTGCTTTTGCTTCTATCCCATTGCACCTGCATCTGCCATCCACATTTCGGGCACTTTTTCCCATACAAGGTTTGACCTACTGTTGATTGCAGTAGATGGGTCGTTTTATCAGTGATAGTTAATGCAGAATACTCTGACTCTGCGTCGGCAATGTTGGTCGCGATCCGTAACTCATCAGCACTTTGTATCTCGGCGAGGAGCTCGTGGCGTCGGTTTACCAGTTCCCTTCTATGTTCGACCTCACGGGGATTTAGTCCATAGTTAACCGCTTTTTGACCCAGCCTTGCTAGTCGTTCATTAACTTCTCGAAGTTCTTGACTAGTGTCAGCATGAACCACCCGGCTCCCGCTTCCCTCTCGTTGCATCTGACGACGATCCCACTCTTCACGAACCGCCTTGATCGCCGCGATGATTCTGGGTTTAGCCTCAGCCGCAACCCTCGCTCCAATTCGTGCAAGTGCACCGCCTCCAGCTATGGCAACTTTGACAACTCCGACTGCAATGCTGCCTAAAATGTCTGAAAGTATCCCCATGGCTGCATTCGCTCCTATTTATGCCCGAACAAAGCGCGCAACCCTGAGCCAACGGCAGCAAAACCGTCGCTTACAGTGGCAACAGCCTTCTCGCCGGGAGTATTGACCCGAGATGCAGCGTCATTACCTTCAACAGCCGCATTCACAGCAAATAGCATCTGATGAGCCTCTAATGGCATGGAGAATGGGAGGTCTTTGTAGGCCGCAGGCTGTAGCGTTGCATCAACCGCGAGGTGATATGCGATGCCAACACTGGCACCAGCGGAAAGCTGAGACGCAATCTGATCTTTGGTGCTGCTGATCTGCTCCCAAAATTCAGAACGCTCACCAGGAGGAAGCTTGTCACAGACGATCCCTGCCAGATCCGCCAGCGCCAATATCGACGTTTCCACAATGATGCCCGCAATGATCGAATGCGTGAACAGTGAGCGGTGGTCGCCTATTCCCCACATGGCTATATCGGTATCCGGGATTCCCCCATTCCCATCAACGCCACCTGATCCCGCAATAAAGCCAAGAGCCAAGGCGAGAACGCCGGGCGCATTTTTCTTGGGTTCATCCAGAACTGCCTTACTGACAAATTCAACGGTACGCCAGGTGCGTTTTCCAAAATCCAGCGTTGTATCAATACCCGCGGCTGTCCGCTGCCCGAGGTGAGCAGAGAAATCACCTTTTTTCCAGGCATTTACGCCGTTTCCGACTTCCTCTCCGAGTGCTTTTCCGACCCCAGAAATCAGCGCACCAAAATTCTTTACTCGCCTTTTTGCAATCGTAGGGAGTCGGCTTACAGAGCTTTTGCTCCAAGTTTTCAAGTCATCGGATGTGGTGCGGGAGAGCGCGAGTTTCAGTTCATCGAACAGGCCAACTTCATTGATGTATTTTGTGTCTGCCATTTGAAATCTCCTCCGCGTCAGAAGGGAATGTCATCATCGACCCAGCTTGGAGGTGTTTTGCTCCCCTTACTGCCAAAGTCATCGGTCCTGGCAGGCTCTTGTTTCTCAGGCGCAGCGGCTGAGGTAGCCTGACCTTTGCCACCCAGCATCGTCATCTCATTGGCTTCGATTTCCGTGGTGTAGCGGTCTTGCCCGTCCTTGTCTTGCCACTTTCGCGTACGAATGCGCCCTTCGATATAGACTTGCGATCCCTTCCGGAGATACTGGCTGGCGATCTCTGCAAGCTTTCGGTAAAGAACTACACGGTGCCACTCGGTGGCTTCCCGCTTTTCGCCTGACGCCTTGTCTTTCCACGTATCCGTCGTCGCGATCCTCAGATTACAAACGGGGTCACCATTGCTGAAGGCGCGTAGTTCTGGATCTGCGCCAAGATTGCCGATCAGCACTACTTTGTTGACTGAAGCCATTTATTCCTCTGTTTTGTCTATTGTTAGGTTGGGATGCCTTTTTGAAGATAGGCGACCATTCGTAAATCATTGCAACGCAACGCTTGGGTATAGCCCTCTATGTGAGGCGCGTACAAGGGCTTCTCAGCATCCTGGAAACGCTTGAGCACTTGCGCCATCGCCCAGGCTTCGCCCTCAGCAAGTTCCGTGTTTTCGATTTTCAGAATTTCGCGGGCAATTGAAAAAGCCTTGAGAACAAACAGCGCGTCATCAACCATATCGCTACTACCTTCCCAGCTTTCGTGCGCCTCAACTGAAAAAACGCCTAACACGGGTTCGTTTTTGTGCGATGGGTCGTGCAAACTCCACTCTGCACCGATGAAGAGGCAAGGCTCTCGGTCTGGCCCATAAATGACCAACAAGTGGTGATATTGGATGATCCCTGCCGACTCAATGTTTCCGAGCAGCGATGCCATGTAGTCATCGTTTAGGGGAAACGAGACCACTCTCTCGGCATTGATGATTTTCGGCTGCATCCCATCTCCTGCTAGTACAGGTAGTAACTTTCAAGCGGCTGCCAACGACCAAACTCAATACCGTTCCAACCGCGATTCGGAACTTCGTTCATCGTGTAAATCAGGGTAGAAGCCGATACACAGCCATGCAGCGTGGCGAAAGCGCCTTTTTGGTTCTGGCAGGTAAAGATTCGTGCTACCCAATTTGTCCCCTGCCATAACAGGCGTTTTTTTCCCTTCAACTTGTGTAACTCAAAGCTCACGTAAGGGTCATCATGGTTTGCTACCCAGTTTCTGGTAGTGATCGTTATGTAGCCCCGTGTTGCGGCCTCGACGTTCAAGTCCCCGACGAAACCCTTGCTTACCCAGTCATCAAGGACCAACTTCATTCCATGGAAATCCGTGTCGTCGAATGACAGATGGTTGAGTTGAAACGACGCAGAGTCTTCACCTACCGTCATTTTGTTCTCCTTCCAAGGAGCGTTTCTCCCACTCACTTGCAGCCTTTTCGTCAGCAATCGCAATCTCAAAGGCGCTTCTAACCCCGTATTCCTGACCAAACAGATGGGCGCAAATTAAGGATCGGACATACTCACCGAGCGTTACCTGCACTCCTTCGGCCAATTTTTGCAGTTCAGCCTTCATCTTGGCTGGGACAAATATTTTTAACGCATAAATATTCTTGCCCAGGCTTGGTGGCTCTGGCTCTCTTACGCCCATCAACGAATATTTGGTTGTTTTGGGTTCATACACGCCTATCCGTGCTTCTCGCATTCGCTGAAGTTCGTACTGGCCGTAGAGATAGCTCACGAAATATTCGATCAAATATACGGTCATTGATGTTTCGGCTCGATCTGCAAGCTCTTCCAGTGCAGTTTTTGCGGGTTCAGGCAGCCACACCCGAAGCTGATCTGACTGTGTGTTGAGTCCCTGGTAGTCCCGCTCTGGTATTAGCCGCCTAAGCCCCTCTCCGCTCTTGTTGATGGCCCAGTCTGACATGCGGTCACTTGAGATTCTCATTTTTCCCCTACGATTTTTGTCGATGACGTTCGCAATTTTGGCTCTAATCTATCATCTCGAATTCGTTCCGTCTTCATCCATCCTGTATATGAAAGAAGCAATGCCGGACCTGCCACAACATGCGTTCTATCAAACTCTAGAGAATGCTCAGCCCTATCTCTTGAGGTACCACCTTGGCTCTGATGATGGTGGGCCAATATGGAACTCTTCAGGATCAATCGAAAACAACGGGGAGATCGAGATTGAGCCTATCGAGGCTGTCTCGTTGGGAAATGACCTCTACAGGCTTGCTGAAATTTGCAATGGTCCATTTTCTTTTCTGCAACTCAGGTGGGGCGATGAGTTTTTTGCACACCTCACCCTTGGTAACGAACTGGCAATCACTGGTGTCAAAACACCGCTCTCCTATCAGCACTACCAACTGATTACCTCCCGTGCGTTCTCTACAGATGACCCACTTTCGGAAATCATTCATCAGTTTTCCGGGGGCTGGGAGGTGGTCGCCGTAGGTATGCTGACAATCACAGTTCCAATGGTTCGAGTTGACGCTTTTGA
The DNA here is from genome assembly GCF_039649255.1 of Dechloromonas sp. ZS-1. Taxonomy (NCBI): domain Bacteria; kingdom Pseudomonadati; phylum Pseudomonadota; class Betaproteobacteria; order Rhodocyclales; family Azonexaceae; genus Dechloromonas; species Dechloromonas sp. ZS-1. The sequence goes on from NZ_JBDIYD010000021.1 coordinate 6,199, forward strand.
GTTGGAAGCCCTGTCAATTGGCTGGAATTTACGAACAGCCAGACTGCGTTAGAGCTAGTTGAGCAATTTGCATTCAATCAAGATGCGTAACTTCTTCCTTGCAACGATTTCGATCTTGCTAGCGCCCGTCCTCATACCTATGCTGATCTGGGAAAAAATGAGTTTGCTGCGAACTCTAGGCCAAGCTGGACACGGATTCCAGCGCAACCTGGACGGTGATTCCAACGGAAGCTGGACAGTTGGAAGCGGTAGCTTAGGACGCAGGGTTAACCCTGGCACCCTCGGCGATTTTGCCGAGGCCCACATGGCATTTAGCAGGTTACCCACCGCCGGCCGCCGGCCAGCTGGCTATAGACGGAGCGCCTACTGTCGGCCGGCCGTGGATAACTCTACGCCCAAGCGTGACAACTTGACCCCAATGACATCACCCGTGTAAAACCCCAACACGCCGCGTCGCTACGCGCCGACTGTCCAGCTTGGTCGGAATACGCATTTACTTGGCATACCAATCAAGTCATCCATCTTTCAGATGTTCGGCCAAAATATAGTGAGGCCTAGGCATGAGCAGCAATTCGGTCTCCGGGGAGTGCTAAAGAGAGACCTTTATTCCGATGACGTAGCGACGGACTGTCCTGATCAACAGTACGCACCCTTAAGAATCGTCGCTTTCAAGCAGCTCCATCATTTTGAAGTGCTGCTCAAGCTCCTTGCTTAAAGGAACAGGCTTTGTAACGTTGCACACGTTGAGCGAGTCGATTTTTGGTGGCTCGTGTTGCACAGGCTTGATGCTCTGCCTTCGAATCTCTTCCAGCTTGTTGCGTCGGCATGAGTCCAGAAATTCAACGTGCCAACGCATATCCGCCGAAGCTCGGGCCTGTATCCGAAATTCTTGGCGATCAGAAGCAGACATTGCCATCCACTCGGGGACAGTCGGCTTCCCTTGCCCGGCAAATTTGCGGCGGAGCAGAATTTTCGGCCTTTTCTCATCAGGAGCCGCGATCGTATCTGCTGCGATTTCCTTGCGAGTCAGAACAATTTTTGTCTTGTTCATCAAGGACTGAGATTGCTGGCGAAGAAACTCAAGCAAAGCTGTTTTGTCTGCAACAGTGAACGAATCCTCTCCGGACGCCTTTTGAACGCCCGCTCTATGTAGCTGAGAAAGCACCGCGCTGACAGGTAACTTCAATTCGTCTGCAAACTGACCAACGGTAGTATCGGCCATCATTTACCGTAACCATGAATATCGTCATGGAATTATGCTTTTGTCGCGGATACTACTCAAGGCAATGGAGAGAAAATCCCGGATTCTATGGGCATGAATCGCCCCGGGTTCGTAAAGGCTCCGTGGTTTAAGTGCAGGCGTGTTCGGCCTGCCCGGCGAATTGCAGATAATAGCGTTGCTCAGCTTCAGCGGTTGGGTGTATCCGAGTGGGCCAAGGATGCGCTGGTGGTTGCCTGCGTTTCCTGCTCAGGCGGACGGCATTCACTACAAGCGCGACTTGTCACTGAAACTCTCCACCTTCGGCCAATTCCTGTTTGCCAATGGTCTGAAATGGACGCCATCGAAGCGGTATGGCTACCTCACTTGGCAGCTCCTCCCGAATGAACTGGAGACCGTGTTCAAACCTTTCAGGGAGGAACTCGATTGCAAAGTGCTGACGGAAAACCCTGTCGCTGATGCCAAAGAAGTTTTGAACAGTAGCGGAGTCGGCCTCTTCGGATTGACCAGCCCTACGTTCGACCACTGGGTATTGGCGGTCGGTATTGGTTGCGACCACGGACAACGTAGCCGTGATGTTTTTCTGATTCTTGATCCGGCATTGCCCCCACTCCCCATGTTGCCGTGGAACGCAACGCTGACGGCAAATGCCAGTCGTCGAGGTTGGCACCGCTACGAAACAGCCAATGGTGAGTGCAAAGTAAATTTCACTGATGCCCTGCTGCTGACACCGCGCAGCGAGGAAACGCCATTGACCGATTAGCCGACATTGAAATCACCAAACCACCCTTTTATGGCCAGCCATCGTGCTGGCCGTTTCCTTATCTGGAGCATGAAAATGAAGAAGCCAATCGAACTGACTGATGATGAATTCACCAAGCTGGCGACGGCTGTTGCCGGACTACCGTTCATACGGCCAATGAAATGGGAAACGTGCTACGTCGAAGACGTGATGCACACGGTGTTGAATTTTCACATTCAGGAGCCTGTGGTCATCAATGCGCTCAACTTCTTTCAGCTACAGGTGCAAAAGCAGCACCACATCAATGACCACCACCAGTTGAAAGGCTTGCTTGCGAAGTTTCCCAACGACAAGTATGGGAATGAGGCAGCCGCGATGTTCCTTTGGTCGAACCGGCACTGGACGCGCATCGAGCTATTGCGGCGACTGCTCGATTTCTTCGAGTCGATTGGCGTGACCGACCAACTAAGTCTTCATGCCTGGATCAAGTCAGCCACGTTTGAAGCTGACTTCAAGGGCAAAGTGAAGGGGCTGGGTATCGCTGTCTGGGAATGGCTGCGCATCCGCTGCGGTATCGACTCGATAAAACCTGACGTGTGGGTCATCAACTTTGCCAAGCGCGTCGTCGGCAAACGCATTTCCGAAAAGGCACTAGTTGATACGTTCGGCCGGATCTCACCGCTGGTGGGTGAGTCGTTGAACACCATCGATGTGACGATCTGGTACTACGAAAAGCTGGCAATGGCGACCGATGACAACCCCGAGCTTCGACTGATTGCCTGGAACATGCTGAAGAATGAACTGGAAGCAAAACTCAGGGATGAAGTACTGCGTGAGTTCAACTGGCAACTGGTCCTCGACGAGCGGCAACGGCTTCGTTTCGAGCAAGCAGGGCTGATGATCCTGCCGGATCGTTCGCTGTTCGGTGAAACGGTTCCAGGAACAACGTCTGCATGTATTCGCCAGTCATCTTGGGAGAAAGGGCTGCAGCTTGAAATGCTGATTCAGCACGATACGTCCTTGCCATTAGCGCTGTTTCAGAAGCTTCAGGAAAACTTGGCTGCGCAGGATTGGGAAGCATCGAACGAGCCTTACTTTTCAGCCAGCCTCGACTTCCAGGAGGACATGAAAATTACGCCGCCGATGACGATTGCTGAATTGGCCGTGTGGGCTTCTGAATTTCTTCGGAAGGCATCACAGGCTCTGACAACGAGTGTTTCTGGATTTAATTCACAAAAGTAAGCCAGTGATGTGATGGTTACAACCATCACATCACAGAAAACTGGTTACAGATTGCTTACAAGTGCCACCGTTTTTTCATTAAAACAAAAATGCGCGCTGTAAGCCATTGATTTATTGGCGCGCCCGGAGGGACTCGAACCCCCGACCTGCTGCTTAGAAGGCAGCTGCTCTATCCAGTTGAGCTACGGGCGCTAAGGGGGAATCAGGCAAGCTGAAGTAATGGTCGGGGCGGTGGGATTCGAACTCACGACCCTCTGCTCCCAAAGCAGATGCGCTACCAGACTGCGCTACGCCCCGACAAGAACTGCATTCTATCATCGCCTTGGGAACCGCGCCAGATGGGCATCTTGCAATGCAACAATAAACTTTCCTTGCCACGATTCACGCTTTCTGATATTTAATCGGGTTTTTCGTCACCACCTAGGCGCATAAGAACATGGCAGAAGACCTGCTCCACAAACATTTTGCCCCCTACCAACCGAAGGAGGGGGAGGAGTACATGAGCACGAAGCAACTTGCGCATTTCCGCAAGATTCTCGAGAGCCTGAAAAAGGAACTGAGCGAGGACATCGACCGCACGGTTCACACCATGCAGGACGAAGCCACCGTATTTGCAGATCCCAACGATCGCGCCAGCCAGGAGACGGACATGGCGATCGAACTGCGTAACCGCGACCGCGAACGCAAGCTGATCAAGAAGATCGACGAAACGCTCACCCGCATCGAAGAAGGTGATTACGGATTCTGCGACAAATGCGGCGTTGACATCGGCATCAAGCGCCTGGAGGCCCGCCCGACAGCCACGCTGTGCATCGATTGCAAGACGCTGGACGAACTCAAGGAAAAGCAGATGGCCAAATAAGGCCATTTCCGGCGCACCGAGCCCATCGGCGCCCCTTGCGTCAGGCACGCCCCTGGCCACTTTAAAAGCCACCCTTGCGGTGGCTTTTTTACGCCCACGGATTGTGCCTGACGACAACAGATGCCCCCTCGGCAAGGCACGGCGCCATCTGACACAGCAGCACCACGCCCCCCCTCCTGCCCGCCTCAAACCCGGAGGACCGAAGCGCCGTTGAGTAGCGCACTCCACCTTTTAGGGCCTGCAACACCGCAACAGGACTGACCAAGAAAAAAGGGCGCCCTCAGGCGCCCTCTTCTTCAACCGGAAAACCGGCGATTACTGCTGTTGCTGCTGTTGCTGAACAGCACCTTCTTCGGCAGCGACCGCCTTCATGGACAGCTTGACGCGGCCGCGATCGTCGGTCTCCAGGACCTTGACGCGAACAACCTGGCCTTCCTTGACGTAGTCTTCGACCTTGTTGACACGCTCCTGAGCGATCTGGGAGATGTGCAGCAGACCATCCTTGCCCGCCAGGACCTGAACGATGGCACCGAAGTCGAGGATCTTGAGGACGGTGCCTTCGTAGATCTTGCCGACTTCAACTTCTGCGGTGATCGCATCGATACGGGCGCGGGCAGCGGCAGCGGCGTCGCCGGAGGTGGCGGCGATGGTGATCGTGCCATCATCCTGGATATCGATGGTGGTGCCGGTTTCTTCGGTGATCGAACGGATCACCGCACCGCCCTTGCCGATCACGTCACGGATCTTTTCCGGATTGATCTTGAAGGTGTAGAGACGCGGTGCGTAGGCGGACATTTCCTCACGCGGGCCGGCGGCAGATTCCTGCATCAGACCGAGGATGTGCAGACGGGCGTCCTTGGCCTGAGCCAGGGCAACCTGCATGATTTCCTTGGTGATGCCCTGGATCTTGATATCCATCTGCAGCGCCGTGATACCCGTGGTCGAACCGGCCACCTTGAAGTCCATGTCGCCGAGGTGATCTTCATCACCCAGGATGTCGGTCAGAACGGCAAAGCGGTTGCCATCCTTGATCAGACCCATGGCGATACCGGCCACGTGCGCCTTGAGCGGCACACCGGCGTCGAGCAGTGCCAGGCAGCCGCCACAGACGGAAGCCATCGACGAGGAGCCGTTGGATTCGGTAATTTCGGACACAACACGCATCGAGTAGGAGAAATCCTCCGGTGCCGGCAGCACGGCCAGCAGGGCGCGCTTGGCCAGACGGCCGTGACCGATTTCACGACGCTTCGGCGTACCGACGCGGCCGCATTCGCCGGTGGCGTACGGAGGCATGTTGTAGTGCAGCATGAAGCGGTCGCGGTATTCACCGGCCAGCGCGTCGATGATCTGCTCGTCGCGGTTGGTACCGAGGGTGGCGACAGCCAGGGCCTGGGTTTCGCCACGGGTGAACAGGGCCGAACCGTGGGTGCGCGGCAGCACGCCGGAACGCATGGTGATCGGACGCACGGTGCGGGTGTCCCGACCGTCGATACGCGGCTGACCGGACAGGATACGGCCACGCACGATGGCGGCTTCCATTTCGAAGAACAGGTTGCCGACGGTGTTGGCATCCGGCGCACCTTCTTCACCGGTGCACAGGGCGGCAACGGCTTCGGCGGCGATTGCCTTGACGGTCTGGCTACGGGCCTGCTTGGAGGTGATGCTGTAAGCCTCTTCCAGCTTGGCACCAACCAATTCCTGCAGGCGGGCAACCAGCGCTTCGTCCTTGGCCGGGGCTTGCCATTCCCATTCCGGCTTGCCGGCTTCTTCAACCAGCTCATTGATGGCGTTGATCGCCTTCTGCATTTCGGTGTGACCGAAAACCACGGCGCCGAGCATGACATCTTCAGACAGCTGGTCAGCTTCGGATTCGACCATCAACACGGCAGCTTCGGTACCGGCAACGACGAGGTCCAGCTTGCTGTCCTTGAGTTGGCTCAGGGTCGGGCACAGGACGTACTGGCCGTTGATGTAACCGACGCGGGCTGCACCGATCGGGCCGGCGAACGGAATGCCGGAAATGGCCAGTGCAGCGGAAGCACCGATCATCGCCGGGATATCGGAATCTACTTCCGGATTCAGCGAGACGACGGTCGCGACGACCTGCACTTCATTGTAGAAACCTTCCGGGAACAGCGGACGGATCGGACGATCGATCAGGCGGGAAGTCAGCGTTTCCTTCTCGGACGGGCGACCTTCGCGCTTGAAGAAACCACCGGGGATACGACCGGCAGCGTAAACCTTTTCCTGATAATCAACGGTCAGCGGGAAGAAATCCTGACCCGGCTTGGCGCTCTTGGCACCAACGACGGTCACCAGCACAACCGTCTCTTCCATCGACACCATCACGGCGCCGCCTGCCTGGCGAGCGACTTCACCGGTCTCAATCGTTACCTGGTGGTCGCCGTAGGCGAAAGTCTTTTTCACGACGTTAAACATGTACTTCCTTTCACTCTCAACACATTTATCAACAATAACAACAACTTACAACATCAAAGAACAATAGAACAACAAAAAAGCAAAAAGCGGCCGGGAAAATTTCCGGGCCGCTTTTTCAAGGCTTTGGCAGCGATTACTTACGCAGGCCAAGCTTGGTGATCAGGGTGCGGTAACGATCCACGTCCTTGCCCTTCAGGTAGTCCAGCAGCTTGCGACGCTGGGAAACCAGGCGCAGCAGACCACGACGGGAGTGGTGATCCTTGGTGTGCTCCTTGAAGTGCGGCTGGAGGTCGTTGATGCGGGCGGTCAGCAGCGCGACCTGGACTTCCGGGGAACCGGTGTCGCCCTTGCCTTGGGCAAATTCAGCAACGATGCTGGCTTTCTTTTCGGTAGTGATCATTTCAAAACCCTCTAGGTTGATACGACGCTGCCCCGGTTTGATAGAGCAGTCGCCAGTTGAAAAAACTTCCCGCAGAAACGGGAAGCCTTGGATTATAGCGTTAATTTGCGAGCTGTACCAGTCGTTTTGGCCACAAACGCCCTTCCCGTCCCGGCTCACCCACACCAATGAGACGCCCTGCCTCATAAATACGGATTTTGCCGCTCAGGCCTTCGGGCAAATTCACCGGATTGCCATGACGAAAACGGGCTGCTGCCTCACCTTCGAGGGTCAGCACAGGCAGACTTTGCAGCAAGGCATCGACCGGTGCCAGGCGCTTCATGCGGTCAACCTCATCCAGGGCCTCGATTTCAGCCAAGGTCACCGCGTGCATGAGGTCCAGATCCGCTACTACCGTGCGGCGCAAGGCCGTCAGATGCGCACCGCAGCCCAAGGCCTGCCCGATATCCGCGGCCAGCACCCGAATATAGGTGCCTTTGCTGCAGCGCACGCGAATGCGCAGCACGTCGCCGGCGAAATCAAGGACTTCCAGGGCATGGATGGTCACCGCACGCGCAGCGCGCTCGACCTCAATCCCCTGGCGCGCCAGTTCATACAGCGGACGCCCGTCCCGCTTCAAGGCGGAATGCATGGGCGGCACCTGCTCGATCGGACCGGTGAAGCGCGGCAGCACGGCCAAAATGGCCGCTTCAGCAACGTCGACCGTCGCCGTGGCAATCACTTGGCCCTCCGCATCGCCGGAGTCGGTCGTCACCCCCAGCTTGAGTTCGGCCTCGTAGGTCTTGTCAGCATCCAGGAGATCGGCGGAAAACTTGGTTGCCTCACCAAAACACAGCGGCAACAAACCAGACGCCAGCGGATCGAGCGTCCCGGTATGGCCGCCTTTGGCCGCAGAAAACAAACGACGCGCCTTTTGCAGCGCGTCGTTGGAGGAGAGGCCCACCGGCTTGTCGAGCAGGAGGACGCCATCGACCTGTTTCCAGGTCTTCTTGACCTTCGGTGCTTCCATCGATAATCAGGCGTCGTCGCGCGGCGTCTCGGCCGCATCCGGTTCCGGCTCAGCCGTCACCGCATTGGCCTGGTCGATCAGCTGCGACAGGCTGCTACCGCGCTCCAGAGAATTGTCGTAGACAAAGTGGAGTTCCGGCAGGGTATGGATATGGATACGACGACCCAGTTCACGACGCAGAAAGCCGGAGGCCCGCTTCAGGCCACGCTGGATGTCTTCCAGATGATCCGAATTGAGCGTCGTGAAAAAGATCTTGGCATGGGCGTAGTCCGGCGTCAGCTCAACCTCGGTGAGGCTGATCATGCCGACGCGCGGGTCCTTCAGTTCGGTACGGATCAGGTCAGCGAGGTCGCGGCGGACTTGCTCCGCGACCCGTTCGCTACGCTGAAACCCTCTTGGACGTTGCTTCTTCATCAGAGGGAACGCGCCACTTCCTGGATTTCGTACACTTCGAGCTGATCGCCGACTTCGATATCGTTGTTGCCGCGCAGCGACAGACCGCATTCGAAGTTGGAACGCACTTCCTTGACGTCGTCCTTGAAGCGCTTCAGCGAGTCGAGCTCGCCGTCCCACTGAACCACGTTGTTGCGGATCAGGCGAACACGCGAAGCGCGCTTGACGATCCCTTCCAGCACGTAACAACCGGCAATCGTACCCACCTTGGAGATGGTGTAGACCTGACGGATCTCGACCATACCGGTCACCTGCTCGCGCTTCTCCGGCGCCAGCATGCCGGACAGGGCTGCCTTGACTTCGTCGACCGCGTCGTAAATCACGTTGTAGTAACGGATATCGACTTCGAAAGACTCGGCCAGCTTGCGCGCACCCGCATCGGCACGGGTATTGAAGCCGATGATGACGGCACCGGAAGCCTGGGCCAGGTTGACGTCGGATTCGCTGATTGCACCCACGGCACCGTGAATGACATTGACGCGAACTTCCTCGTTGGAGAGCTTCTGGAGCGACTGCACCAGCGCTTCCTGAGAGCCCTGCACGTCTGCCTTGATAATGAGCGGCAGGGTCTTGACCTCGCCTTCTTCCATCTGCTGGAACATGCTTTCGAGCTTGGCAGCCTGCTGCTTGGCCAGCTTGACGTCACGGAACTTGCCCTGACGGAACAAGGCGATTTCACGCGCCTTCTTCTCGTCGGTCAGCACGATGGCTTCTTCGCCGGCACCCGGCACATCGGACAGACCGAGAATCTCGACCGGAATCGACGGACCGGCTTCGTTGATCGGCTTGCCGTTCTCGTCCAGCATGGCGCGGACCTTACCGAAGACCTGACCAGCCAGCACGACATCGCCGCGCTTCAGGGTACCGGACTGAACAAGCATGGTTGCCACGGCACCGCGCCCCTTGTCGAGACGGGCTTCGATGATCAGGCCCTTGGCCGGTGCATCCTTGGCCGCCGTCAGTTCCAGAATTTCAGCCTGGAGCAGCACGTTTTCAAGCAGCTCGTCGATGCCCGTACCCTTCTTGGCGGAAACCGCGATGAAGGGAGAATCACCGCCGTACTCTTCCGGAATGACGCCCTCGGCCACCAGTTCCTGCTTGACGCGGTCCGGGTTGGCATCCGGCTTGTCGATCTTGTTGACCGCAACCACGAGCGGCACACCCGCCGCCTTGGCGTGGTGAATCGCTTCCTTGGTCTGCGGCATCACGCCGTCGTCCGCCGCCACCACCAGGATGACGATGTCGGTCGCCTTGGCACCACGCGCACGCATTGCCGTAAAGGCTTCGTGACCCGGGGTATCCAGGAAGGTGATCATGCCGCGCTCGGTTTCCACGTGGTAGGCACCGATATGCTGCGTAATGCCACCTGCTTCACCGGCCGCCACTTTGGCGCGACGGATGTAGTCCAGCAGCGAGGTCTTGCCGTGGTCGACGTGACCCATCACGGTCACCACCGGCGCACGCGGCTCAACCGCCACATCCTTGTGCTCGGCATGCTCCTCGAGGAAGGCATCCGGATCGTCCAGCTTGGCAGCCAGCGCCTTGTGACCCATTTCCTCGACCACAATCATGGCCGTTTCCTGGTCCAGCACCTGGTTGATCGTTACCATCGAGCCCATTTTCATCATGGCCTTGATGATCTCGGTGGCCTTGATCGCCATCTTGTGGGCCAGATCGGAAACGGAAATGGTTTCCGGCACATGGACTTCGCGCACAACCGGCTCGGTCGGCGCCTGGAAGCTGCCCTGACCGTCGTCGTTCTTGTGCGATTTCTTGTGACCGTGGCGGTTGTCCTTCCAGCCACCCGCATCACCACCGCGGGTCTTCAGGCCACCCTTTTTCTTGCCTTCATCGGCAGCACGGCCACCCTTGTCGTTCTTGTCAGCCTTCTTGGCGCCCGGCGCGTCAGGACGCTTGTGCAGCGTACCCTTCTCGCCTTCGCCCGCCTTGGCCTGGGCCGCAGCCTGCTGCTTGGCCTGCTCGGCGGCCTTGGCGGCAGCCGCAGCCGCTTCAGCTTGCTGACGCTTGATCACGAGCTGTGCTTCACGGGCCTTTTTCTCGGCCAGTTCACGCTCCTGAATTTCACGCAGACGACTGGCCCGCTTGGCCGCCTCTTCACGTGACTGCAGTTCTTTTTCGCCGATGATGGCGGCGCGATTGAGGATACGCGGACGCACTTCTGCGACCACATTCTCAGCAGGTTCTTCTGCAACGGTTTCGGCAATCACTTCCGGCTCCGGCTCGACCACCGGCTCCGGTTCCGGTTCCGGCTCAACAACCGGCTCGGGCTCCGGCTCAACAACCGGTTCCGGTTCGGGCTCGGGGGCCACTTCGACAACCGGCTCCGGCACGAGCTCAACGACCGGCGCTTCAACCGATTCGAGCAGGGCCTCGTCATGTACCAGATGCTCGGCATCCAGTGCCGCATCGGCGGCATGATCCAGACCACCTTCACCAGCCTCACGCTTCACGAGAACGCGTTTCTTGCGCACTTCAACCTGTACGGTGCGCGCACGACCATGAGAGTCAGTGGCCTTGATTTCCGAGGTTTGCTTGCGGGTCAGCGTGATCTTGTTCTTCGGCTCTTCACCGTGCGAGCGGCGCAGGTAGTCGAGCAGACGGGTCTTGTCCTGATCGGTCAGGGTATCGCTCTGACCTTGTTTGGCGACCCCGGCCTTGCCGAGCTGCTCGAGCAGCACGGCAACCGGCATCTTAAGTTCTACGGCAAATTGCGAAACGGTTGTTGCAGACATACTTCTACCTCCCTGCTCACTCGAACCAGTGAGCCCGTGCCTTCAGAATCAGTTCCTTGGCACGCTCTTCATCAATGCCAGTCATTTCCACCAGCTCATCCACAGCCAGCTCGGCCAGGTCGTCACGGGTCTTCACCTCGTGACCAGCCAGCTGGGCGGCGATTTCCTTGGTCATCCCCTCAAGACCAATCAGGTCCTCGGAGACAGACTCAAGTTTTTCTTCGGTTGCGATGGCCTCGGTGAGCAGGACGTTACGCGCACGATTGCGCAGCTCATTGACGATATCCTCGTCCAGGCCTTCGATCTCGAGCATTTCGGCGAGCGGCACGTAAGCCACTTCTTCCAGGGTCGAGAAGCCCTCTTCGATCAGCAGGTCGGCGAGTTCTTCGTCGATATCCAGCTTTTCCATGAAGGTGACACGGGTCACCGCATGTTCTGCCTCGGACTTCTTGGCCGACTCGTCCTGGGTCATCAGATTGATGGTCCAGCCGGTCAGTTCGGAAGCCAGGCGAACGTTCTGCCCGCTACGCCCGATGGCGATGGCCAGATTGTCCTCATCCACCACCACGTCCATGACATGCTTTTCCTCATCAACGACGATGGAGGAAACCTCTGCCGGCGACAGGGCGCCAATGACGAACTGGGCCGGATCAGCAGACCAGAGGACGATATCGATGTTTTCACCGCCGATTTCGTTGCGCACGGCGGTGACACGGGAGCCGCGCAGACCGACGCAGGTACCGATCGGATCGACACGCGGGTCGTTCGACTTGACGGCAATCTTGGCACGCATGCCCGGGTCACGTGCACAGGCCTTCAACTCCATCAGGCCGTCGGCAATTTCCGGCACTTCCATGTCGAACAGCTTGATGACGAATTCCGGTGCGGTACGGGACAGGATGATCTGCGGGCCACGGGCGTTACGGTCGATACGCAGCAGGAAAGCCTTGACGCGGTCACCCACGCGCAGGTTTTCCTTCGGGATCATCTGATCGCGCGGCAGCAGGGCTTCCACCTTGCCCGCCTCGACGATGGCATTGCCACGCTCCATGCGCTTGATGGTACCGGAGACGACATGCTCCTTGCGATCCAGGAAGTCCTGCAGGATCTGCTCACGCTCGGCATCGCGAATCTTCTGCAGAATGACCTGCTTGGCCGCCTGGGCACCAATCCGGCCGAAGTCGATCGGCTCCAGCGGCTCTTCCAGGGTGTCACCCACCTCGATCTCCGGATCGTCCTTCTGGGCGTCGGAGAGGGGCAGTTCCAGGTATTCATTGACATAGGCTTCGTCTGCAACGACGTGCCAGCGACGGAAGGAGTCGTAGTTCCCCGTAGCGCGATCGATCGAGACACGCACTTCGGCCTCGTCATGGATGCGCTTTTTGGTCGCGGACGCGAGCGCCAGTTCAAGGGCACCGAAAACGATTTCCTTGTTGACGTTCTTTTCGCGGGCCAGTGCATCGACCAGCAACAACATTTCACGGCTCATGGGCTAAAACCTCCTAGTCCTTCAGTCGAATCGCGGCACAAGGCGTGCCTTTTCGATATTGTTGAATTCGAGTTCCACGTCTTCCTTCTCGAGGCGCAGGCCGACCTTGCCATCCGTGTGGCCCAGCAGCTCGCCCTGGAAGTTGCGACGATTGTTCTGAGGAATGCGCAGCTTGATCTGGATTTGTTCGCCGGCAAAACGTTCGAAATCGACGGCCTTCTTGACCACCCGATCCATGCCCGGCGAAGAGATTTCGAGACGGTCATAGTCGATGTTTTCGACTTCAAACAAACGGGTCAGTTGATTCGACACCTTGGCACAGTCCTCGACATCAATGCCGCCTTCCTTGCCCGGCGCATCGATAAAGACACGAATCGTGCGCCCACGCGGCGACAACTCGACATCCACGAGTTCATACCCAAGACCGGTGACGGTCGTTTCCAGCAGCGAATTCAAATCCATAGCCACAAATAAAAAATGGGCGAAACGCCCACCTCAGAAAAAAAGATGCCCGCCAAAAGCACGGGAGGAACAAACCCGTGAATTATAACGAGTTTATTCCTCCCAAACAATGCATTTGGCTAAAACACCGGTGTTTTTAGCCGCCGGACGACTTTTGCAGTTCGCGCATCAGCAGCTTGACTTCACCCTCGTCCAATTCGCGGCAACGACCCCGCTTCAGCTGCGGCGGCAAGACAAACGGACCGTAGCGCACACGGATCAGACGGCTGACCGTACACCCCACCGCCTCGAACATGCGACGCACCTCGCGGTTACGGCCCTCGAAGAGACTGACGCGATACCACTTGTTGGCCCCTTCGCCGCCCGCATCGACCAGGCTGGCAAAACTGGCCTCGCCATCTTCCAGCTCAACCCCCTTGAGCAATTGAGCCTGCGCATCCTGCGTCAGTTCACCGAGCACGCGCACCGCGTATTCACGCACCAACTGGGAGCTCGGGTGCATCAGCTTGTTGGCCAACTCGCCCGAGGTCGTAAACAACAACAGGCCCGAGGTGTTGAAGTCCAGGCGGCCGACGTTGATCCAGCGCCCGCCGCGCATGCGCGGCAAGGCAGCAAACACGGACGGACGGCCATCCGGATCGCTACGCGAGACAATTTCGCCCTCCGGCTTGTGATACATGAGCACGCGCGGCGGACGGCTGCTGCCGGTAAAACGGATATTGATCAGGCGCCCGCCGACCTTGACCTTATCAGTCGGAACAACGGACTGCCCCAGATGCGCGACCTCGCCATTCACCGACACCTTGCCGGCGGCGATCCATTCTTCCATTTCGCGACGGGAACCCACGCCGGCCTGGGCCAGGATTTTCTGCAGGCGCTCCGGCTTGGCTTCGACCAGCGGCTTGCCGTTACGGCCGATATTGCCGCGATTGGCGCGCCCGGTCGGTACCGGTCCCTGACGGCGGCGCGGCGCCGGTGCGGGGGCAGCCGCTTCAACGGCCTCCGGCGCATCATTTTCGGGCATTTCGGCAGGTTGACCGCGACCGCCACGGCCTGCGCGACCCGTCGGTGCCGGACCCGGCTTTTTGGTCGACGCCCGGAAAGGCGTACGCTTAGTGTTGGATGTCATGACTCAGCTCCAGTGTCTGGCTGATCTGCTCAAGCGGCGGCAACTCGCTGACGCTTCGCAAACCCAGATCATCAAGAAATTGTTTGGTAGTGGCAAATAGCGCCGGTCGGCCCGGTGTCTCACGATGCCCCACGACATCGATCCAGCCGCGCTCCTCCAGCGTCTTGATTACATTGGCGTTGACGGCGACGCCACGGATTTCTTCGATATCGCCCCGCGTCACCGGCTGACGATAGGCCACGATGGCCAGGGTTTCAAGCACCGCCCGCGAATAACGCGGCGGCTTTTCCGGATTGAGACGCTCCAGATAAGGTAGGTATTCCGCCCGCGTCCGAAAACGCCACCCCGACGCCAGCTGAACGAGCTCGACCGGGCGATCCTCGTAGGCGTCACGCAACTCGTCAAGCAATTTGCGCAGGGTTTCCGACGACAATTCGTCGTCGAACATCTTTTTCATGTCGTGCGTCGTCATCGGCGCCTGCGCTGAGAGCAGCGCCGCCTCAAGAATCGACCTGACCTTGTTCGGCTCCATCGCCGTCCTCCAGTTCAGGCTCGGCGTCACCCGAGCGCAAATTGACATAAATCGGGGCAAAAGCCTCGGTCTGGGTAATGCGGATCAGCTTTTCCCGCCCCAGCTCCAGCATGGCCAGAAAATGCACGACCAGTCCCGGCGCCCCCATCTCCGGATCAAATAGCGTTTCAAACTGGACGAAACCGCCCTTTTCCTGCAGATGCCGCAGAATGACCCCCATGTGCTCGCGCACCGAGAGTTCTTCGCGGCTGATCTTGTGATTGCGCTTCAGCACCGCCTGACGCACCACGGCCATCCAGGCCTCTTTCAGATCGGCAACCGAGACTTCCGGCTGGCGCACCAGCAGGGATTTCTCGACCAGCGTATCGACCCAGTAAAAGTCCCGCTCCGCTTGCGGCAGTTCATTGAGGCGATGCCCCGCCACCTTCATCTGCTCGTATTCCATCAGGCGGCGCACCAGTTCGGCGCGTGGATCTTCCGCCTCCTCACCTTCCGCCGCCTTCGGGCGTGGCAGCAGCATGCGCGACTTGATCTCGATGAGCATCGCCGCCATCAGCAGATATTCGGCAGCCAACTCCAGATTCTGCGCCCGCATCGCCTCGACATAATCCAGATACTGCCGGGTGAGCGGCGCCATCGGTATATCGAGGATATCGACGTTGGCCTTGCGAATCAGGTACAGCAGCAGATCGAGCGGCCCCTCGAAGGCGTCGAGCATGACTTCGAGCGCATCCGGCGGGATGTAGAGATCCTGCGGCAAAGCCGCCAGCGGCTCGCCGTAAATGCGCGCCACCGGGGCAAAAAGCTCGCTCTGCGGCAGGTCGACCGCCAGATTCATGCGTTCGCCTTCATCTGGCCGCCGTCATGCGGGCACGGCATCAGTTGTATTCCAGCCCCATCGACTCGCGCACGTCACGCATGGTTTCGCGCGCCAGTTCACGAGCCTTTTCACAGCCGTCAGCGATGATGTTCTTGACCAGCACCGGATCGTCCAGATACATCTGGGCGCGTTCGCGCATCGGCGCCTGCTCGCGCAGGATGCCTTCAATCACCGGCTGCTTGCACTCAACACAACCGATGCCGGCGCTCTTGCAGCCCCGCTCCAGCGTGGCGCGGGTGGCCTCGTCGGTATAGACCTGATGCAGTTGCCAGACCGGGCAACGCGCCGGATCACCCGGATCGGTGCGGCGCACGCGCTGCGTATCGGTCGGCATGGCCTTGACCTTCTTGGCGACCGAATCTTCGGTTTCGCGCAGGGTGATCGTGTTGCCGTAAGACTTGGACATCTTCTGACCATCCAGGCCCGGCATCTTGGATTCCGGCGTCAGCAGGTAGCCCGGCTCGACCAGGATCATCTTGCCGGTGCCTTCGAGATAACCGAACAGGCGCTCACGGTCGACGGCCGACATATGCTGAATTTCGTTGAGCAGCGCCTTGGCCTGCTCGACGGCTTCCTTGTCGCCATTCTGCTGGAAACGGGTGCGCAGTTCTTCGTAGAGGCGCGCCTTCTTGCCGCCGAGCTTCTTGACGGCTTCCCTGGCCTTGTCCTCAAACCCCGGCTCACGCCCGTACATGTGGTTGAAACGGCGTGCCAGCTCGCGCGTGAATTCGACGTGCGGAATCTGATCCTCACCCACCGGCACCTTGTCGGCGCGATAGATCAGGATGTCGGCACTCATCAGGAGCGGATAACCGAGGAAGCCATAGGTCGTCAGATCCTTGCCGGCCAGCTTTTCCTGCTGATCCTTGTAGGTCGGCACGCGCTCCAGCCAGCCGAGCGGCGTCATCATCGACATCAGGAGATGCAGTTCGGCATGCTCCGGCACCTTGGACTGAATGAACAGCGTCGCCTGATTCGGATCGACACCGGCCGCCAGCCAGTCAATGACCATGTCCCAGGTTGCCTTTTCGATATTCTGCGGATTGTCGTAATGCGTCGTCAGCGCATGCCAGTCCGCGACAAAGAACAGGCAGGGATACTCGTGCTGGAGCTTGGCCCAGTTCTTGAGCACGCCATGGTAATGGCCGAGGTGCAGGAGCCCGGTCGGGCGCATGCCGGAAAGAACACGTTCTGCGTACATAGTCGATTCAGTAAAGACCAAAAATGGTTTCGATGACACGGCCCACGCCGGCCACCAAGGGATTCATCACGGCGCTGAGGATACCGGTGAACAACAGCACCAGCAAAATCGGGAAGCCCCAGCGTTCAAGCTGGGCAAATTTCCAGGCCAGGGAATGCGGCAACAGGCTGACGGCAATCCGCCCGCCATCCAGCGGCGGCAAAGGCAACAGATTGAGCACCATGAGCACGCAATTGATCGCGATGCCGATCTTGCTCATTTCGGACAAGGGCACCGTGTAGGCATTCTCCGGCATCAGCCAGGCCAGCTTGAGCAAGGCAGCCCACATCAGCGCCATGGCCAGATTGGCCAGCGGCCCAGCTGCGGCCACCCAGAGCATGTCGCGCTTGGGCTGGCGCAGCCGACCAAAATCCACCGGCACCGGCTTGGCGTAACCAAACAGGAAACTCCCGCCGGAAAACAGCAGGATGGCGAGCGGAATGACGATGGTGCCCATCAAGTCGATATGCCGGATCGGATTCAGGCTGATCCGGCCGAGGCGCCAGGCCGTCGGGTCGCCGAAGTGGCGTGCGGCATAGCCGTGCGCAGCCTCATGCAGGGTAATGGCAAAGACGATCGGCAAGGCAGCAACCGCCACCAGCTGGATCAAGGCATTCAGGTCGCCCATCACGCCTCAAAACCAAAGAGCGCCAGCGGCCCGCGCCCTGCCCGGACGAGTTCCGGTGCCGGCCCGGTCAGATCAACCACGGTGGTCGGCTCGGTCCCGCAATAGCCGGCATCGAGAATCCAGTCGATATGGTCATCCAGGCGATCCTGAATCTCCCAGCCTTCCGTCAGCGGCGTCTCGTCACCCGGCAACTGCAGGGTGGTGGTGAGCAGCGGCTCACCGAGCTCTTCGAGCAAGGCCAGGGCAACCGGATGATCGGGAATACGCAGGCCAATGGTCTTGCGCTTGGGGTGCATGACCCGGCGCGGCAATTCCTTCGAGCCCTCGAGAATGAAGGTGTAGCTCCCCGGCGTTGCCGCCTTGAGCAAACGATACTGGGCGTTGTCGACGCGGGCGTAATTGGCGATCTCGGAGAGATCGCGGCACATCAAGGTGAGGTGATGACGGTCATCGATGCCGCGGATCAGGCGAATGCGATCCAGCGCATCCTTGTCACCCAAACCGCAGGCCAGGGCGTAACAGGAGTCGGTCGGCAAGGCGACGATGGCGCCCTGACGAATGAAATCGACCGCCTGCGTCAACAAACGCGGTTGCGGCGATTCGGGGTGAATATTGACAACACGGGCCATGAACAGGATTCAATCAGCGAAAAAGGCGCCAGACCGGTTTCAGGTCGAGCGGCAGCCCGGCCAGCTTGCCGAGATCGACATAGCTTTCTTCCGGACCATGGAAATCGGAACCACGCGAGGCGTGGAAGGCGTAATGACGGGCCAGGCGGGCAAAATGCAGCACGTTATCGTTCGAGTGGCTGCCCGACACGATCTCGATGCCCTGCCCGCCGAGCGCCTTGAACTCATCCAGAAACTTGCGCATGTCGCCGCCCGAGAGCTTGTAGCGTCCCGGATGGGCCACCACGGCAACACCACCGGCATCACTAATCCATCCCAGCGCAACGGCCAGCGTCGCCCACTGATGTTCGACATACCCCGGCTTGCCGGGCGTCAGGTAATACTGAAAGACACTGCCGACATCCTTGGCAATCCCGATGGAGACCAGATAGCGGGCAAAATGGGCACGCGAGATCAGGTCGGCATTGGTGGCATAAGCCAGCGCCCCGTCGTACACGCCGGGAATCCCGATGGCAGCCAGGGCATCGCCCATCCGCCTGGCCCGCTCGATACGTCCCTGACGCAAGGCATCCAGACCGGCGACCAGCCCCGGCGCCATGCGATCAAACGCCAGCCCGACAATATGAATGGGCGTCCCACGCCACTCAATCGAAATCTCGACGCCATTCACAAACCGCATGCCCAATTCGGTCGCCGTGGCCTCGGCCTCCGGCAAGCCACCCAGGGCGTCATGGTCGGTCAGCGCCCAGCAGTCGACTCCATTTACCGCCGCGCGCGCCGCGACCGCTGCGGGCGGCAGCAGGCCGTCGGAGACGGTGGAATGGCAATGAAAATCGAAATTGACTGGATTCACGGGCAATACAACGGGCGGAAACGAAGAGTTTATCACGAAGGCCGCCCCACGCCCTCCGGCGCGCCGCCATAAGGCAGTTCACAAGGCAGTTTCAGGCCAGGAACGGACAGGCAGCCGCCCCGGCATTCATGACAATAAAATGAGCGCATGACACACCTCGCCCGATGGCTTTGATGAACATATTGATCAGACCGCGCCATCCCGATATAGTGCCTCCCGTTCCATGGGAGAGCGCGTGTCACCGGCGACGGTCGACCGCCGCCGAAGGCGCAATTTCACCCGAAAACGCTCAGGCAAAAGGACCGTGGAATCAGTTCGCCCGTTTTGCATTGAACTCGACATGTCGGGACGTTCCGGAAGACAACTGCTTCGACCGGCGCATCCCCAGTCTCGGGTTCAATGCAAAGCGTGCGGCTGAAACTCTGGAGAGCGGCGTCAACAGCGCCCACCGATGGGGCAAATCTCTCAGGTATCGAGGACAGAGGGGTGAAACGCAAGAAGCAGTTCTTTCGTTTCACCCCTTTTTCTTTTCCAGAAACGGCTTTAAGAAAAGCCACTAAAGGATTGATATGCTGAAGAAAACGATTTTGAATGCAGCACATCGCGCCCTGAACGCCCGCATGGTCGATTTCGGCGGCTGGGACATGCCGGTGAATTACGGCTCCCAGATTGAAGAACACAATGCCGTGCGGACCGACTGCGGCATGTTCGATGTCTCGCACATGTGCCCGGTGGATGTTGTCGGCGCCGACTGCCGCGCCTTTCTCTCCCGCCTGGTCGCCAACGATGTCGCCAAACTGACCGTCTCCGGCAAGGCACTCTACTCGGCCATGCTCAACGAGGCCGGCGGCGTCATCGACGACCTGATCATCTATTTCCTGACCGACACCCGCTTCCGTATCGTGGTCAATGCCGGCACGGCTGAAAAGGACCTCGCCTGGATGCAGGCCAAGGCCGCCGAATGGAAGATGGACGTCACCTTGACGCAGCGCCGCGACGGTGACAATGCGCTCGGCATCATCGCCGTGCAGGGCCCGAACGCCCGCGCCAAGGTCTGGTCCGTCCTGCCGCAAGCCAAGGCCGCGATTGCCGATCTGAAGCCCTTCTTTGCGGCCGAAGTCGACCAGTACTTCATTGCCAGCACCGGCTATACCGGTGAAGACGGCTACGAAATCATGATGCCGGCCGCCGAGGCCGACAGCCTGTGGAACGCCCTCAAGGATGCAGGCGTGGCACCGTGCGGCCTGGGCGCCCGCGACACCCTGCGCCTCGAAGCCGGGATGAACCTCTACGGCCAGGACATGGATGAAACCGTGTCGCCGCTCGACGCCGGACTCGCCTGGACCGTCGCCATGAAGGACGAGCGCGATTTCGTCGGCCGTGCCGCCCTGGCCGCTAACGGTCAGCAACAACAGTTCCTCGGCCTCGTCCTGCTCGACAAGGGCGTGCTGCGCGGCCACCAGAAAGTCATTACCCAACAAGGGGATGGCGAGATTACTTCAGGCACTTTCTCACCCACGCTTCAACAATCCATCGCCCTGGCACGTCTGCCGCTGAACGTGCAGATCGGTGATGAAGTCAGTGTCGACATCCGTGGCAAGCTCCTGAAAGCCAAGGTCACCAAACCGGTATTCGCCCGCAACGGCAAAGCAGTTCAGTAAATTCAACCCATTCATCCATCTGGAGAAAACCATGTCCAACGTTCCGTCCAACCTGAAGTACGCCGCCTCCCACGAGTGGGTTCTGAAGAACGCTGATGGCACCGTGACCGTCGGTATTTCCGACCACGCCCAGGAAGCCCTCGGCGACCTCGTGTTCGTCGAACTGCCGGAAGTCGGCGCCCATTACGCCGCCGAAAAGGAAATCGCCGTCGTTGAATCCGTCAAGGCCGCTGCCGACGTGTACGCCCCGATCGCCGGCACCGTGACCGAAGTCAACCAGGCTGCCGCCGACGCGCCGGAATCCGTCAATGCCGACGCCTATGCCGCCTGGCTGTTCAAGATGACCCCGGACAACATGGCCGACGTCGATGCCCTGCTCGACGCTGCTGCCTACCAGGCTGTCGCCGACGCTGCCTGATTTTGCCCGTCAAGAACCGGTCGACCGCTGAACCCGGCCGGTTTTTTTCCTGCTTTCCGCTTGCGAATACACCATGACCCAACCGACCCTTTTTGCCCTTGAACAGCACGACGAGTTCATCGGCCGCCACATCGGCCCCTGCGCCGCTGAAACCACCGAGATGCTGGCCGCCATTGGCGCCGAGAGCATCGAACAACTGATCGACCAGACCGTCCCGGCCGCCATCCGCCTGCCGGCAGACCTGCCGCTGCCCGCGCCGAAGCGCGAGCACGAAGCCCTGGCCGACCTGAAAGCCATTGCCAGCAAGAACGTGATCGCCCGTTCCTGCATCGGCATGGGCTACTACGACACCCTGACGCCCAAGGTCATCCTGCGCAACGTCATGGAAAACCCGGGCTGGTACACCGCCTATACCCCCTACCAGGCCGAAATCGCCCAGGGCCGCCTCGAAGCGCTGATGAATTTCCAGCAGATGGTGGTCGACCTGACCGGTCTGGAAATCGCCAACGCCTCGCTGCTCGACGAAGCCACCGCCGCCGCCGAAGCCATGACCATGGCCCGCCGCGCCTCCAAGTCCAAGTCCAACCGCTTCCTGGTCGATGCCAACTGCTTCCCGCAGACCATCGACGTCGTGAAGACCCGTGCCGGCTACTTCGGCTTCGAACTGGTCATCGACACGGTCGACGCGCAAAAAGACGGCGAATTCTTCGGCGCCCTGCTGCAATACCCGGGCGACAACGGCAACGTGCGCGACCTCACCGACCTGATCGCCGGCCTGAAGGCCAAGGGCGCCACCGTGGCCGTGGCTACCGACCTGATGGCCCTGGTGCTGCTCAAGTCGCCGGGCGCCATGGGCGCCGACATCGCCCTCGGCTCCAGCCAGCGCTTCGGCATCCCGATGGGCTTCGGCGGCCCGCACGCTGCCTTCTTCGCCACCCGCGAAGCCAACGTCCGCTCCATGCCGGGCCGCATCATCGGCATCTCCAAGGACGCGCGCGGCAAGACGGCCTACCGCATGACGCTGCAAACGCGCGAACAGCACATCCGCCGCGAAAAGGCCAACTCCAACATCTGTACCTCGCAGGTGCTGCTCGCCAACATGGCCGGCATGTACGCCGTGTATCACGGCCCGCAAGGCCTGAAGACCATCGCCCTGCGCATCCACCGCCTCACCGGCATTCTGGTCGAAGGCCTGAAAAAGGCCGGCGTCGAGGTGTTGACCGCCGGTTTCTTCGATACCGTCCAGATCAAGACCGACAAGACCGTCGCCGGTTACAACCTGCGTCCGGTTGCCTCGGGCGTACAAGGCATCTCCTTCGACGAGACGACCACGGCCGCCGATGTCGCCACCCTGCTCCAGGCCCTGACCGGCCAGGCCGCCGATATCGCCGCGCTCGACGCCATCGCCGCTGCCAACAGCCCCTTGGCTAAAACTCCCGGCCTGCTGCGCACCGACGCCGTGCTCACTCACCCGGTGTTCAACACGCACCACACCGAGCACGAAATGCTGCGCTACCTGAAGTCGCTGCAGAACAAGGATCTGGCGCTCGACCACTCGATGATCTCGCTCGGCTCCTGCACCATGAAGCTGAACGCCACCAGCGAAATGATCCCGGTCACCTGGCCGGAATTCGGCGGCATTCACCCGTTTGCCCCGGCCGAACAGACCACCGGCTATCTGGAAATGATCGCCAGCCTGACCGACTGGCTGAAGACCGTGACCGGCTTCGACGCCATCTGCATGCAGCCGAACTCTGGCGCCCAGGGCGAATACGCCGGCCTGGTGGCGATTGCCCGCTACCACGCCAGCCGTGGCGAAGCCCACCGCAACGTCTGCCTGATCCCGAAGTCGGCGCACGGCACCAACCCGGCCACCGCCCAGATGTGCAACATGAAGGTTGTCGTCGTCGATTGCGACGACAACGGCAACGTCGATGTCGCCGATCTGAAGGCGAAGGCCGAAGCCCATGCCAACGACCTCGCCTGCCTGATGCTCACCTACCCGTCCACGCACGGCGTGTTCGAAGAAGCCGTGATGGACATCTGCGCGATCATCCACCAGTACGGCGGCCAGGTGTACATGGACGGCGCCAACCTGAATGCCCAGGTCGGCCTGACCTCGCCGGGCTTCATCGGTGCGGACGTCAGCCACATGAACCTGCACAAGACCTTCGCCATCCCGCACGGCGGCGGCGGACCGGGCATGGGCCCGATCGGCCTCAAGGCCCACCTCGCCCCGTTCATGGCCGACCACGCCGTCACCCCGACCGGCACGGCCGACCGTG
Source organism: Dechloromonas sp. ZS-1 (assembly GCF_039649255.1). Taxonomy (NCBI): domain Bacteria; kingdom Pseudomonadati; phylum Pseudomonadota; class Betaproteobacteria; order Rhodocyclales; family Azonexaceae; genus Dechloromonas; species Dechloromonas sp. ZS-1. Next base: position 29,524 of record NZ_JBDIYD010000021.1, read on the forward strand.
TGAACAAGGGCCAGGGTGCTGTTTCTGCCGCCCCGTTCGGCTCGGCCTCCATCCTCAACATTTCGTGGATGTACCTGAACATGCTGGGCGGCAAAGGCGTCAAGAAAGCCACCCAGTTCGCCATCCTCAACGCCAACTACGTGGCCACCAAGCTGAAGGCGCACTACCCGGTGCTCTACGTCGGCAGCCAGGGCCGCGTGGCGCATGAGTGCATTCTCGACATCCGCCCGATCAAGGCCGCCACCGGCATCGCCGAAATCGACATCGCCAAGCGCCTGATGGACTACGGCTTCCACGCCCCGACGGTGTCCTTCCCGGTTGCCGGCACGATCATGGTCGAGCCGACCGAATCGGAATCGAAGGCTGAACTGGACCGCTTCATCGCCGCCATGATCAGCATCCGCAAGGAAATCGCCCGCATTGAAGCCGGCGAACTGCCGGCCGACAACAACCCGCTGAAGAACGCCCCGCACTCGCAGGCGGACGTCATCGAAGGCGAGTGGAACCGCCCCTACAGCCGCGAAGAAGCCGTCTTCCCGCTGGCCTGGGTCAAGGCCAACAAGTTCTGGCCGAGCGTCAACCGCATCGACGATGTGTACGGCGACCGCAACCTCAACTGCGCCTGCCCGCCGATGGACGCCTACGCCGACTAAGGCAAGGGCATTCCTGCATGCAAAAACGGCCTCTTCGGAGGCCGTTTTCTTTTCATGCTGCAGCACTGGATAATGCCCAATCACACCGCCTCCACGGTCAGCCATGATCAAGCCCCTACACCACCTCGCCGTCTATCTTCCTTTGGTGCTTTGCAGCACGCCGAGTCTGGCAAACTGCCCCGACCCAACCCGGCCTGCTGCACCTCAACTGGCATTCGGACCGGAGCAAACACCGGAAACCTTGATCGTGGAAACCATTGCCAGCGCCCGCCATAGCCTGCGCCTGGCAGCCTTCGGTTTTTCCTCCCAGGCCGTGAGCCAGGCCCTGGCCAATGCCGCCAAGCGTGGCGTGGATGTTCAGGTCGTGGTCGACTTCAAGCACAACATCGAAGAAGACAGCAAACGCATCAGCCGACGCGCCCTGGACAGCCTGCATGCTGCTGGTGTCCGCGTCCGCACGAACGGCGCATACCGGATTCACCACGACAACCGTAACCTTGCATAGAGTGTTACATACGGTAGATTAAGAATTGACCGACGTCCCCCCGTTTTCAGTAGCAATGGGCTTTAGAGTCCATGGTTAATTTACCTGATTTCTGAGCGAGTGATTTG
>NZ_JBDIYD010000022.1:0-26347 GCF_039649255.1 Dechloromonas sp. ZS-1
CCGCGTCGACATCGAAGTCATCGGCACCAAGTAATCCGCCGACGCTTCACCGAAAGCCCCGCACCGCGGGGCTTTTTGCTTTTGAGACCCGCCATGTTCTACCTGTTGCGCCATTGCCTGTTGTGTCTGATCTGTGTCCTGCCGCTGCTGGCGCAAGCCGTTGAGGCCACGCGGCCGCGTATTGGCCTGGTGCTGGGCGGCGGCGGGGCGCGCGGCGCGGCGCATGTCGGGGTGCTCGAGGTGCTCGAAGCGCTGCATGTGCCGGTCGATTGCGTGGCCGGGACGAGCATGGGCGCCTTGGTGGCCGGTGCCTGGGCGGCGGGTATTTCTCCGGCGGAAATGCGGGCCGCACTCGATGGCGCGGATTGGGACGATCTCTTTCAGGACAACCCGGATTACGCCGAACTGGCCCATCGCAACAAAACCATGCTCCGGCGTTTTTTGCCGGGTTCGGAAATCGGCGTGGGGGCGGGTGGTGCCCGCTATCAGCCGGGCGTGGTGGCCGGACAGAAGATCAAGCTTTTCCTGAATCAGCTGGTGGGGGCCCGCTACGGTGAACCGGACATCGAGCACCTGAAGCTGCCGCTCTCGATCATCGCCACCGATATCGGCCATGGCGAACGCGTGGTGTTCCGCGAAGGTTCCCTGACGGCGGCCATGCGCGCCAGCATGTCGGTGCCGGGCCTGCTTGCGCCGGTCGAGCATCAGGGACGCAAGCTGGTGGATGGCGGCCTGGTGGATAACCTGCCGATCAGCGAGGTGCGCGAGCGCTGCCAGGCGGATGTCGTGATTGCGGTCAATGTCGGGTCGCCGCGCCTGAAGGTGGAAGAAGTGGGGTCGCTGCTCACGGTCTCCGCCCAGATGGTGAACATCCTGACTGAACAGAATGTGGCGCGCTCGCTGGCCAGCCTGCACCCCACGGATATTTTGTTGCGCCCCGAGCTGGAAGGGGTGCGCAGCACCGATTTTGGCCGTTACGAGACGGCCATGGCCAGCGGCAAGGCGGCGGCCCAGGCGGCGCAGGCGCAGTTGGCGGCCTTGGGCGTGCCTGCCGAGGCCTATGCCGCCTGGCGTAGCAGCTTGCGCGTCCAGCCGGCGGTGGCACCGCGCGTGGATGCGGTGGAGATCGTGGGCCTGAAGCGTGTTCCGCTGGCGGCGGTCGACCGCCATCTGGAGGTCGAATCCGGCAGCCCGCTCGACCTCGCCACGCTCAACCGCGATGTGTTGCGCATTTACGGGGACGGCCATTACGAACGGGTCGATTACAGCCTGCTGACGCAACGCGAACGGACGGTGTTGCGGGTGATGCCGGTGGAGAAATCCTGGGGCCCGGATTATGTGCGTTTCGGCCTGAACCTGCAGGCTGATACCAGCCAGGGCTCGGGCTTCGGCCTGCGTGCGGCCTATCATCGGACCTGGCTCAATACGCTGGGGGGCGAACTCCTGGTCACGGGTGACGTCGGGACGACCAGTCGTTTAGGCGCGAATTTTTATCAGCCGCTGGATGCCGGACAGCGTTTTTTTGCCGAAACAACGATCGGTGTCGAGCATTCCCCCTACAACCTCTATCAGGGGGATCGCCGGATTGCCCAATACACCATGCGTGACCGGGGCGCGAGCGCCTATCTGGGGGCTAATATTGGTCTGCTGGGGCCGGTGCGGCTGGGCTGGGTCGAGCGCCGCCGCGATTTCGACGTCAGTGTCGGCCAGGCCTTCCTGCCGCGCGCCAGCATTGATCTCAGCGGTTGGCGGGCCAGCCTGGAATTTGACCAGATGGACCGTCTCTATTTCCCGACCCGGGGCTGGGCAGCGCAACTGAGCTGGTTCAATGCGGCACACCTGGGGTACAGCCGGCTGGATGCCGATCTGCGGGCCAGCACCCGGGTGGCCGGCAATGTGTTCAGCGGGCGCCTGCGTTATACCGGTTCGCCGCGTGGCACCCTGCCGGCTTTCGATGCCGGTCAGCTCGGCGGTTTCCAGAACATGACGGCCTTTGCGCCGGGGCAGTTGCTGGCGGACGAAGTGCGCTATGTCGGCGTGCGCGGCGAGCGTATTCTCGGACAGGCCCCGCTGGGTCTGCGCGGTGATCTGCGCATCGGCCTGACGGCGGAATTCGCCCAATTGCAGGGTCGCTACGCCGAAACCGGGCGACGCAGCCTGGTCGACTCGACCGCCGTCTATATCGGGGGCGAAACGCCGTTTGGCCCGGCCTATCTGGGCTTCGGTTATTCGTCCAGCGGCGCCAGCAACCTCTTTTTGTTTGTAGGGACGCCCTGATGCCGCTCGAATCGACCCCGCTGACGCTCTGCGCGACCAGTCGCCTTGCCCAGACCCTGCGCCGGGCGCGCCCCGGCGAGCAAGCCGTGTGGCGCACGCCGCAGGCCATGACCCCGGCGCAATGGCTGGCCGCGCTGGCGGACGATGCCTTGCTGTGCGGCATCGATGATCTGCCGCAGGCGCTCGATCCGGTGGCGGAGCGACTCCTCTGGGAGCAGGTGATCGCCGCCGATCTCGGCGACGCCTCGCCCCTGTTCGATCTGGGCGGCATGGCGGCAACGGCGGCGGAGGCGCATGCGCTGTGTCGGGTCTGGGGCGTGCTGCCGACGGGCGAGTTCCTGCCGGATGAAACGCGGCGCTTCCTGGCCTGGCAGGCCGCCTTCCTGAAGCGCTGTGCAGGACACGGCTGGATCGATCTGGCGGGCCTGCATCAGCGTCTGCTCGGCCTGATCGAGGCCGGGCAATTTGCCTTGCCGGCCAGCGTCCATCTGGCCGGGTTCGACCGGCTGACGCCGTTTGAGGAGCGCCTCTGTGCTGCGCTGCGGGCGCGAGGGGTGACGGTGAGCGGTGATGAAATCGGGCTGTCCGCGACGGTCGACCGTCAGGCCGTGCAGGTTTTCGCCGGGCCGGATGCCGAGGCCGAGTGTGCCGCTGCCGTTGCCTGGGCCGAGGCCGCGCTGGCGGCCAATCCGGCGGTTCGACTGGGGATTGTCGCGCCGGATCTGGCCGGGGTGCGGATGGCTTTGGAAACCCGGCTCGATGCGGCCTTTCACCCGGATCTCCTGCGCCCGGACGCCGCCGAGGTGCCGCGCTGTTTCAACTTTTCGCTTGGTCATCCGCTGGCGGACCTGCCGCTGGTGCGCACGGCACTCGATCTGCTGCGTCTCGGTGGCCTGCGTGGGAAAGTCGAGCAGGCGCGCTTTTCCGCCCTGTTGCTGGCCGGTGGCTGGTCGGCCTCGGTCAGCGAAGCGGATGGCCGGGCGCGGTTCGATGCGGCGATGCGCCAGGGCCTGCATTACTTTGTCAGCCTGCAGGGTGTGTTGCGCTTTGCCGAGCGGCTGGCTGCCCAGGATGCCTTGGCCTGCCCGCAGAGCATGGCGGCCTTGCAGGCCGTGGCGGCGGTGTTTGCCGAGGCCCCGCGCAGCGCGCGGGCCGGACAATGGGGGGCGCTGTTCCGTGCCGCCTTGCTGGCCGCCGCCTGGCCGGGCGAACGCCCGCTGTCCAGTCATGATTTCCAGGCACATCGGGCCTTTGGCGAGGTGCTCGATGCCTTTGCCGGGCTCGATGCCGTGCTCGGCAAACTGACGCTCAGCGAGGCCTTGCGCCGCTTTTCGGCGCTCTGCCGCGAGCGCGTCTTTCAGGCTGAAACGCGGGGGACACCGTCGATTCAGGTGCTCGGCGTACTCGAAAGCGCCGGCCTTGAATTCGATGCCCTGTGGGTGATGGGCCTGAACGATGACCGCTGGCCGCCGGCGCCGCGTCCGAATCCGTTGTTGCCGGCCGAATTGCAGCGTCAGGCCGGCTCGGCGCATGCGAGCGCTGCGGTTGAACTGGATTTTGCCCACCGCGTGCAGGCCCGCCTGCTTGCTTCGGCGCCGGCCGTGACCTTGTCCTGGTCGCGGGCGGACGGCAATCGCCTGTTGCGGCCGAGCCCTTTACTGTCGGACCAGCCGCCGGCGGTCGACCTGCCTGGCGTGGCCAAAACCGCCGAGGTGCCGATCGATGCCTGCGAACAGCTGGAGGATACGCAGGCGCCGCCGGTCGGTGACGGCGAAAAAGTCCCCGGCGGCAGCTGGATTCTGCGCGCGCAGGCGATTTGCCCGGCCTGGGCTTTCTTCCAGCACCGTCTGGGCGCCAGCGCACTGGAAACGCCGGTCGAGGGGCTGGATGCCGCCGATCGCGGCACGCTCGTGCATGCGGTGCTCGAACATTTCTGGACACGCTGGCAGACGCAGGCGGCCGTTCAGGCCCTCGCAGCGCCCCAGCTGGCGGCGGCGATCGAGGGCTCGGTTGAAGCCGCCCTGGCCGGCTTTGAAGCGAACCGGCGACTGCCCCTGCCGCCGCGTTTCCGGGCGCTCGAGGCGGCGCGTCTGCAACGCCTGGTCGAGCGCTGGCTGGCCGTGGATCTGGCGCGCAGCCTGCCGTTCGAGGTGGTCGCCTGCGAGCAGCGGGCCGAACTCAGCATCGAGGGCATCCGCGTGCGCATGACCGTGGATCGCATCGACCGCCTGGAAGATGGCCGGCGCATCATTGTCGATTACAAAACCGGCCAGCGCATCGATGTGGCGAATTGGGCCGAGGATCGCATTACCGAGCCGCAGTTGCCGATCTATGCCGCGCTGGTCGAAGCAGAGATCGCCGGCGTGGTCTTCGCCAAGGTGCTGCTCGACAAGCCCGCCTTCTCCGGCGTCGCCGACGCGCCGGAACTCTTGCCCGGCGTCAGCGGCATCGGCGATCACAAGCAGAAAATTTTCGATCCGGCACGTTTTCCGGATTGGCCCAGTGTGCTCACGCACTGGCGTTCGGCACTGACTGCCGTCGCCCGTGAAATCCGGGCCGGGGAGGCCGGGGTGCGGATTGCCGATGAAGCGGCGCTGGCCTATTGCGAGGTATTGCCCTGCCTGCGTTTGCCGGAGTGGCGGCGCTGGCGGGCCGGTGCAGGAGATCAGGGATGACGGAAAAAGACCTCGTCGGCGGCGTTGACCGTCTGACTGCCGATGCGCGGGCCCGCGAGCGGGCGCTGGCGCCGGCCTCGTTCATCGTCGAGGCACCGGCCGGGGCCGGCAAGACGGAACTCCTGACGCAGCGCACGCTGAGCCTGCTGGCCCAGGTGCGCCATCCGGAAGAAGTGCTGGCGCTGACCTTCACCAACAAGGCCGCGACCGAAATGCGCGACCGCATTCTCGGTAGCCTGGAACGGGCCGGGCGCGGCATCGTGCCGCCCGAGCCCCACAAGCGGCTGACGTTCGAGCTGGCGCGTGCCGTGCTGGCGCGCGATGCCGAGTGCGGCTGGCAGCTGCTCGAACATCCCGGCCGCCTGCGCATCACCACGCTCGATGCGCTGTGCGCCAATCTGGCCCGGCAACTGCCCTTCCTGTCCCGCTTCGGCGGCCAGCCTGCGGTGACCGATCAGGCCGATGTGCATTACGCGGCGGCAGCGCGCCAGACGCTGGACATGGTCGAGCAGGACGATGCAGACGGGGCCGTGGTCGCCGATGCCCTGGCCTTCATGGCCAACGATGCCGGGCGTCTCGAGCGCCTGATCCTGGCCATGCTGGAGAAGCGCGATCAATGGCTTGCCTACGTGGCCCAGATCGAAGACGGCAGCATGCGTGAGGCGGTCAGCGCGGGCTTTGCCGCCCTCGTCGAGCGCGATCTGGCTGCCGTGGCGGCGCGGCTGGATGGCCGCCTGCAATACGCCCTCATGCCGCTGGCCCGCTTTGCCGCCGCCAATGCGCCGGAGGCGCTGGGTGCCCTGGCCGATTGGGAAATGACCCTGCAGCCGACGCGCGACGACCTGCCGCGTTGGCAGGCGCTGGCGCAATTGCTGATTGCCCCGTCGTCCGGCACCTTCCGCAAGTCGCTGACCAAAAACGTCGGCTTTCCGGCGGGCAAGCCCTTTGCCGAGCAGAAGGCCGCGATGATCGCGCTGCTCGATGAACTGGCCACGGTGAGCGGTCTGGAAGCGCTGCTGGCCGCCGTGCCGGGGCTGCCCGAGCCGGATTTGAGCGATGCCGAATGGTCGACCGTCGCCACCTTCGCGCGCCTCCTGCGTCTGGCTGCCGGCCAGTTGTGGCTGATTTTCCAGACAGCGGGCGAGGTCGATTTCATCGAGATCGCCGCCCGCGCCAGCCTGGCCCTGGGGGAGGACGAGGCGCCGACCGATCTGGCGCAGGCCCTGGATTACCGTATCCAGCACCTGCTGGTCGATGAGTTTCAGGACACCAGCCCGAATCAGGTGCGCCTGCTGGAAAAGCTGATGCGCGGCTGGCAGCCGGACGATGGGCGCACGGTGTTCGTGGTGGGCGATCCGATGCAGTCGATCTACCGCTTCCGCAAGGCCGAAGTCGGGCAGTTCCTGACCATCCGCCAGCGTGGTCTGGGCGGTTTGGTGCTCGAACATCTGCGCCTGTATCGCAACAACCGCTCCTTCCCGGCCATTGTCGATTGGGTCAATGCCGCCTTCCCGGGCATCTTCCCGGCTCAGGATGCGCCGGCGACCGGGGCGGTCAGCTATGCCGAGTCGGCCGCTACCCGCCCGGCCCACGCCGAGAGCCGGGTGCAGGTGCATCCGGTCATTGCGGCCGATGCCGACACCGGCGCGCAGGCCGAGGCGGCCCGCGTGCTGGACTTGATCCGGGCAGCGCGCGCCGCCGCACCGAACGAACGCATTGCCGTGCTGGTGCGCGCCCGCAGCCATCTTGAAGCGCTGGTGGCAGCGCTGCGCCAGGCCGCCGGCGAGATCCGCTTTCAAGCGGTGGAGATCGAGGCGCTGGGCGGGCGTCAGCATGTCGAGGATCTGCTCTCCTTGTACCGGGCGCTCAGTCACCGTGCCGACCGCGTGCACTGGCTCGCCATCCTGCGCGCACCGTGGTGCGGCCTGACTCTGGCCGATCTGCATGCGCTGGCCGCCGATGACCGCCAGGCCACACTGTGGTCCCTGATCAATGACGCGGCGCGCTGTGCCCATCTTTCGCCGGACGGCCAGGTGCGCCTGAGCCATGTCCGCAGCGTGCTCGGTCTGGCCTTTGCCGAACAGGGCCGGGTGCCGCCCCGACGCTGGCTGGAGGCTGCCTGGCGCATGCTCGGCGGGCTCGAAACCCTGTCCGGCCCGGCCGATCTGGCCGACATCGACGCGTTTTTTGCCCTCATGGACCGGTTGACCGTCGGCGGCGAATTGGCAGCGGATCGTCTGGCCGAACGGCTGGGGGAGCTCTATGCCCCGCCCGACCCGCAGGGTGAAGCCGTCCAGCTGATGACCATCCACAAGTCGAAAGGCCTGGAGTTCGAAACCGTGATCCTGCCCGGTCTCCATCGCGAAACCGGGGGCAATGAGAGCAGCCTGCTGCTCTGGGACGAATTCGCCGGCGAGGATGGACACGAGCATCTGCTGGTTGCGCCGATGCGTGCCAAAGGCGAGGCGGGTGGGGCTACCGCCTACGATTATCTGCGCCGTATCGAAGGCGAGCGTGCCGCACACGAAACCGAGCGCCTGCTCTACGTCGCGGCCACCCGCGCCATCCGCTGCCTGCATCTGGTCGGGATCGTCGCGCCGGATGACAAAAAGGAAAACGGTCTGCGCCTGCCCGCCAGCGATACCTTCCTGCGCTTGCTCTGGCCGGGTGTCGCCGAGCCGGTGTTCGCTGCCGCCCTGGCCGCGGGGGAGACCCTGGCGGCCGCGGCCGCGAGCAGCGCCCCACCCCGGGCCGCCCTGCCGCTGCGCCGCCTGCGTCAGCCGGCCATCCCGGCCGTGCTCGCCACGCCACCCGGCGACCGCCGACCGCTCGGCAACCCGCTGGCACCGGATGCGCCGATCGGCACTTTGAACCTGGAGGCCTCGGTTGGCACGCTGGTGCATCGCTGCCTGGAATTGATCGTCAGCCAAGGCCTGGCGGCCTGGCCGCTGGCCGGGCTGGCTGCACGCGAGGCCGGCTGGCAGCGCTGGTTGCAGGCGAAAGGGCATGATGCCGAAGCCAGCGCACACGGCGCCCGCGAGGTGCTGCTGGCGCTGCAGGCCACGCTGGCGAGTGAAACGGGCCTATGGCTGCTGAGCGCCCCCGCGGGCGGCGCAGAAGAGGCCTGGAGCAGCGTCGATGCCGAGGGAGCGACGGTCAACCATGTGATCGACCGCATTTTCGTGGCCGACGGGGTGCGCTGGATCATCGATTACAAGACCGTGCGTGTGCCGGTGGATGAACTCCCGGCGCGGGCCGAGGGCTTCCGTCCGCAGCTGGCACGCTATGCCCGGCTCTTTGCCGGCGACCCCCTGCCGCTCAAGGTGGCGATTTTCTTCCCGCTGCAGGCGCAACTCATCGAATTGAACGGGTCGGTATACTGACGCCATGCATGTTCTGATTGTCGAAGACGACCGTACGATTGCCGAGAATCTTTACGATTTTCTCGAAGCCTGCGGCCATCAGTGCGATTTTGCGCACGCCTTGGGGGCCGCCCGTGTGTTGTGTGCCAACACGGTCTTTGATGCCATCCTGCTCGACCGCGCCCTGCCGGATGGCGACGGGGCGACGCTGGTCCGCGACTTGCGCGCGGCCGGCAATGCCGTGCCGGTGCTCATGCTGACGGCCCGCGACACGCTCGATGACAAGGTGGAGGGTTTTAGCGCCGGTGCCGACGATTACCTCGTCAAACCGTTTGCCCTGAAGGAAGTCGAGGTCCGTCTGCTGGCGCTGGTGCGCCGGGCGCAGCCGCGGCCGTTGGCCCCGGTGGTGAGCTTTGGCGATCTGCGGCTCGATCCGGCTGCCCGTGAACTGCACTGTGCCGATCAGTTGATCGCCTTGCCGCCCAAGGCGCTGCGTTTGCTGGAAACGATGCTGGCCCAGCCTGCCCGTATCTATAGCCGGCGTGAGCTTGAAATGGCGGTCTGGGGCGACGAACAGGCGAGCAGCGACAACCTGCGCAGTGTGCTGCACACCGTTCGCAAGGCGCTGGCTGGCCGTTCTTCGGTCTCGATCACCAATCTGCATGGCAGGGGGTATCGCCTTGCGCTGGCGTGATGCCTTTGCCGGCATGCGGGGGCGGATCGCCCTGGCGGTTGCCGTCTTCGCGACCCTGGCCCTGCTGGCTCAGGCTTTTTCGCTGCTCCTGGCGTTCGATGAGCAGGAAGAAGAATTCATCGACGAGCTCCTCGGGCAGCAGATCGAATACAGCATCCGGCTCTGGCACTCGCATCCGGAGCTGGCTTTCCCGAACACGCCGGACATGCGTCTTGTCCGCATCCCCGACGGCATGCCGCCACCGTCGGATCTGGCACCGGAAGTCGCTCGCTTGCCAATCGGTAACCATGAACTGGATCTGAACGACCGCGAGCATCACATCGCGGTGCGCCATGACGATGGTGCCCGCTTCATCCTGCTCTACGATGTGGGCGAGCACGAAAGCCGCTTGCAGTCATTGGTCGCCAACCTGATCAGCGGCGCGCTGCTGCTGGTGCTGATCTTGTTGGTGGGCAGCTATTTCCTGGCCGGGCAACTCGCGCAGCCGCTCGAGCACCTGGCCCGTCGCGTCGAACAGGGCGATGATCAGGACTTGGTCGACCCTGCGATGGCCGCGGAGGTGAAAGCCCTGGCTGCCGCTCTGGAGCGCGCCCGGGCCCGCCAGCGTCTGGCCATCGAGCGGGAGCGGGCTTTTTCTGCCAACCTCTCTCATGAACTCCGGACGCCATTGACCGCGATCCGTACGGATGCCGAGCTGCTGTCAGCACAAGCTCTGCCGGACGGGGCCTTGCGCCGGACAAACCGGATCATGGACAACGTTGACCGTATCCAGGCCACTGCAGGTAGTCTCCTCATGCTGGCCCGTGACGTGGTACCGCGCGAGAGCGTGGCGATCGATCTGGCGCAGACGATCCTGCGGCTCTGGGAAACCCTGCATCCCGCCAACGGTGGCAAGCCGCTCGTGCTGGCCCTGGATGTGCCGTCGGGCACGCAGGTCATGGGCGACCCCGCGCTGGTTGAACTGGTCCTGCGCAATCTGCTTGAAAACGCGCTGCGCTACAGCGATGCAGGTGAGATTCGCTGCACCGTGCGCGCTACCAGCCTGGTCGTGGCCGATACCGGGCCTGGGTTTTCCGAGGATGAACTACGCCGTCTCTTCGAACGTTTTTACAGCGGTCGCCAGGGCGGACACGGCCTGGGCATGGCCCTCGTTCATCATGCTTGCGCAGCCTGTGGCTGGCAGCCTTCGGCGCGCAACGGCGAGTCGGGGGGCGGCGAGATCTGCATCGATTTCGGTGACAGCTTGCGCTCACCTGTCATGGTTGCCTGAGGGCCTCACACTTTCCTCACACTTGCACGCATAGAGTGTCGCCCGTGTTTTCAGGGGAAGTCCATGCGTCACCAGGATCGTGTTACGAGTGCTGCAGGTGGGTCGATTGAACGGCTGGCCTTGCTGGGCAGTGTGTTTTTTGTGGCCTTCTGCAATCCCAATTTCTGGCAGGTGATGGCCACGCCAGATCGTCTGGCCCGCGCTTCGGGTTGGGCCTTCCTGGCGGCGAGTGCGGTGGCGCTGGTGGCCGTGCATTTCATCCTGCTCTCGCTCCTTCTCAACCGCTGGACCTGGCGCTGGCTGAGCCCCGTTTTGCTCGTGGCGACCGCATTTGCCGTGTATTACATGACGCGGTATCACGTGTATCTCGATCCGACCATGCTGCGCAACGTCATCGCGACCGATGTGCGCGAAGCGCGCGATCTGATGGCCTGGTCATTGCTCCCTTACCTGCTGGGCTATGCCGTGATCCCGATCTGGTGGCTGCGCCGCTACCGCGTGGCGCCGCGTCCCTTGGGGAGCGCGCTGGCCCGGCGCCTGATGTTTATCGGCCTGGCTGTGGTGCTGGGCGCGGGCGCGGTGATGGCGGTGTTCCAGGAAATGGCGTCGACGATGCGCAATGACAAGGCACTCCGCTATCTGGTCACGCCGGCGAATTACCTGTATTCCCTCGGGCGGGTTGCCGTGGGCAGCGCGAAAACGGCGGATGGCAAACGGGCCCCGGTCGGGGAAGATGCCGTGGCCGGCGCGCGCCTGCAGGCAGCAGGCAAGCCGGTCGTGCTGGTCATGGTGGTGGGAGAAACGGCGCGCGCGGCCAACTGGGGCTTGTCCGGCTACGCCCGCCAGACGACGCCGGAACTGGCCAAGGCCGGGGTGATCAACTTTGCCGATGTGACCAGTTGCGGGACCAATACGGAAACGTCGCTGCCGTGCATGTTCTCTGCGTTGGGACGCCGTCAGTATGACGAGGACCGCATCCGGGGCAGCGAATCCCTCCTTGACGTGGTCGCACGGGCCGGCTTTCGTGTGGTCTGGATCGACAATCAGTCCGGCTGCAAAGGGGTGTGCAATGGCGTGGAGTCCTTGCGGACCGAGTGCGCAGGCGGCGAATGCATGGATGCTGCGCTGGTCGACCGCATGAAGGGGGTGATTGCCGCGACGCCGGGGAACCTGATGATTGTCCTGCATCAGATGGGAAATCATGGCCCGGCTTATTTCAAGCGCTATCCATCTGAGTTTGAGTTATTCAAACCGGCCTGTGCAGTGGCTGATCTGGCGCGCTGCGAACGTGAGGCGATCGTCAATGCCTACGATAACGCCATCGCCTATACCGACCACGTGCTGGCTCAGGCGCTACAGGAACTCAAAACCCTGAAGAGTCATGCGCCAGCCTTCCTGTATGTCTCGGACCACGGTGAATCACTCGGTGAAAACGGCCTCTTCCTGCACGGTATTCCGTATGCCATTGCACCGGAAACCCAAATGAAGGTGCCGATGGTGATGTGGCTCTCCGATGCTTTCCGTCAGCGTTTCGGCGTGCGCGCCGGGTGTCTGGAACAGCGTGCCGGACAGGCCGTGACGCACGATCATTTGTTCCACAGCATCCTGGGCCTGCTGGATGTGCAAACACAGGTCTACGAGCCGGTCATGGACTTGGCGCATGCATGCCGTAGCGCTTCATGACGCAGGCGGATCTGATGTGGCTGCGCCGCCAGGCCGTTGGCCTGCTGCTTGTGGCGATTGTTTTACTGCTGGTGTTTGAAAATACCCGCCTGGATGTACGGCTGAGCCAGTATTTTTTCGATGCGGCTGCGGGTAACTTCCCGTTGCAGCATCACTGGTTGTTTGAGCGCGTGTTGCATCATGGTTTCAAAAGCGCAGCCTATGTCGTTGGCTTGGCGGGTATCTTTTTCTGTATCTATGCCATCCATCGCGGTGTCCCTTGGCTCAGTCGGCCACAGGCGATGCTGGCGGCAATCGGGACGGTGTTGATTCCGCTCGCAACGACTGCGCTGAAAAGTATGACCAACCGCCATTGCCCGTGGGATGTGATTGATTTTGGCGGCTATGCGCCCTATGTCAGCCTGTTTGCCACCACCCCCGGCGAGATCGCGCGTGGGCTGTGCTTCCCGGCGGGGCATGCTTCCGCCGGCTTTGTCTGGGTGGTCTGGTACCTGGCCCTGCGGTCAACGCGTCCGGCATGGGCAAAATGGGCGTTGTGGGCCGGTTTGCTGGGCGGCATGGTCGCGGGCGTCGACCGCTTGCTTCAGGGCGCACACTTTCTGTCCCATGTCCTGTGGTCAGGATGGTTCGCCTGGGCGCTCTCGCTGCTGCTGTGCTGGCTCTTGAAAGTGCCGCAGGGGCGTCAGCTTGCCTGAACGTTCGCTGGGTCGTGACGTCGTGAGGCGGGAAGCCGGACGCTGAGGCAGGCGCCGCCGAGGCTCGTGCTGCGTCCTGCTTCGACGTGGCCACCGTGCTGGCGGGCGATTTCGCGCACGATGGCCAGGCCCAGGCCGGTGCCATCGTTCGGACTGCCGGCCGCCCGGAAAAAACGTTCGAAGACGCGCGTGCGATCTTCTTCGCGGATGCCCGGACCGCTGTCTTCCACGCACAACTGTGCCTCACCGTCGACCTGGCCGCAGTGCACCGTGATGGTGCCGCCTTCGGGCGTATGGCGCAGGGCATTGTCGAGCAGATTGGCAAGTAACTCCTGGAGCAGGAGCGGGTTGCCGGCGACCTCTGCCGGTGTCAATTCAAAGCCCAGATCGATTTGACGCTCAAAGGCGCGGGGCAGGTAGCTTTCGGCACTGTGGCGGATCAGGTCCGGCAAGGAAAGGTGTTCCGGGACATCGCCGGCTGCAGGTTCGGCACGCGCCAGGGCGAGCATTTGCGTGATCAGGTGGGAGAGCCGTTGCGTCGCGCGCAGGATGCCCTGCATGGCCTGTCCGTGTTCTTCGCGCGGGGCGCCGAGGGCAGCTTCGACCTGGGCTTGCAGTGCGGCAACCGGTGTTCTGAGTTGGTGCGCGGCATCGGCGACAAAATTGCGTTGTGCGGTGAGGGAGTGGGCCAATCGATCCAGCAGGGCATTGATTTCGGTGACCACGGGCTGGATTTCTTCCGGCACACCCACCCGCACCGGACGGAGGTCGGTCGGCGAGCGCCCGGAGAGCTCTTCGCGCAGCGTTTGCAGCGGGCGTAAGCCGGCCCCGATACCGACCCAGACGACGATCAGGCTGACAAAACTGAGTGCGAGCTCGGGCACCAGCATGCCAAGCAGGATTTCCTGCACCAGGGCATTGCGCTTGACCAGGGTTTCCGCAGCGAGAATGGTGACGCGTTGTCCGCCGTGCTCCGTTTCGAGCGCCGATACGCGTACCGGCTCGGCCTCGATGTGGCCGTCGAAGTAAAAGCGTTCGGCATCGCTGCTGCGTCGGGGGCTGCCCCGGGGCGGCACGAGCAGGCGGGCATCCCCATCCAGCAGGGCACCGTCGGCCCGGCGTACGGCATAGAACATCTCATCGAATTTATCGGTCAGCAGGACGGCGCGGGCCTGGGGCGTGAGCGGCAGTTGCGGCTTGCCATCGACGATCTGAAGCTGATCGGCAATCGCCAGGACCGCGTCAAACAGGGCGCGATCATAAGCTTTCGTGGCGCTGCGCCAGGCGGTCCAGTAGGCGGTGGCTGCCCCGGCGACGAGCAACAGCAGCATGGCCGGCAGCAGCCGGCTCAGGAGCAGATAGCGCAGGCTGGCGGACTTCACACGTTGTCGCCCGGCTTTTCCATGTAGTACCCCAGGCCGCGCACGGTGCGGATGGTCAGCCCGGCCGGCTCCAGTTTGCTGCGCAGACGGGAGATGAATTTTTCGATGGCATTGGGCGTGATTTCCTCTTCCCATTCGTACAAGGCCTGCATGATCTGTTCCTTGTTGATGATGCGGTTGAGGCGAGCTGAGAGGAATTCGAGGGCGGCCCACTCGCGGGCCGTCAGGTCCAGGGCCTGATCGCCCAGCCAGGCGCGTTTGCCGATGGTGTCGAGCGACAGTTTGCCGAGCCGGATGACCGGGTCGTGACTGGCATTGCCGCGCCGGATGAGGGCGCGGACACGGGCTTCGAGTTCGGGCAGGGCGACGGGTTTGACGAGGTAGTCATCCGCGCCGAGATCGAGCAGGCGAACACGCTCTTCGATGGCCTGACGGGCCGATACGACGAGGACCGGCATGTGTTGCTTGTGTTGGCGCAGGCGTTGCAGCAATGCGCTGCCGTCGAGGTCGGGCAGCCCCAGGTCGAGGATGGTCAGGTCGTAGCTGCTGGCATCGATGAGCTGTACTGCCGTCTTGCCATCCGGGGCATGATCGAGCACGTAGCCGGATTGCCGAAGGGCGCGTGACAAGCCGTCAGCAAGGAGTTGGTCATCTTCTACGAGCAGAATGCGCATGGTACCGTCGGCGTCAGGAAATGGTCAGTCGGCAAACATACGATGATACCCCGCTCAGGAGTCTGTCGTTGATCACACGTTTTCTTTTCCTATTGTCCTGTTTGCCTGCCCTGGCTTGGGGCCAGGCAGCGCTGAACCTCTCGCTGGCCGAGAGCGAGGCACTATGGCGCGCGCACAGCCGAGAGCTCGCCTTGTCGCGGACCGCGGTCGAGGGGGCTGAAGCCGACGTCCAGACCGCGGGGCAGCGCCCGAACCCATTTGTGTCGCTGGGTTTGCTCTCGATCAGTCCTTCGTCCGGGATCGGCGCCGGACGCTGGAAAGACAAGAAGATGGATAACGTCCTGCGTGTCGATCAGGTGATCGAGCGCGGCGACAAGCGTGCCTTGCGTGTGCGTGGTGCCGAATCGCGGCTGGAGGCGGCCCGTCAGGATCTCGACGATACGGCACGACAGCAGCTGGCCGGGTTGCGCCGGGCGTATTACGGCTTGTTGCTGGCGCAGGAGAAGGCTCGCTTGGCGCAGGAGTCGGCCCAATTGCAGGCGCGTGGCCTCGAGGTGGCAGAACGTCGTTTGAAAGCCGGCGATATCGCGCCGGTAGAGGTGTCGCGTTTGGCCGTCGATAAAGCCCGTGCCGATAACGACGCGCGTCAGGCGCAGTCCGAGCTCGAACAAGCGCGCTATGTGCTGGCGTATTTGATTGGCAGGGAGCGCGAGGCAGCTTCGCTGCAGGCAAGTGATCCTTGGCCCGCCGTGCAGGCGAGTGCGGAAGAGGCCAATCTGGCCGCCCGCCCGGATCTCGAAGCCGCCCGGCGCCGTGTGGCCGCGGCGGAGGCGGATCGGGATCTGGCGCGCGCCTTGCGCCATCGGGATGTGAGTGTCGGCATGCAGGTCGAGCGCAATAACCAGAACGCGCCGACCAACAGCGTGGGCTTCGGCGTTTCTGTCCCGCTTTTCCTCTGGCACGAGCACGAGGGGGAAATCCGCCGGGCCGAAGCCGATTACAACGCGGCCCGCCTGCAGCTGGCGCAACTCGAGGCACAGGTCGGCGGGCAGTTGGGCCAGTTGGGCAGCGCCTTGCGCGCCGCCCGGGATCGCCTGCAGCGTCTTGAGCAGGGACTGCTGGCCGATGCCGAGCGGGTGGCCGCTGCCGCCGAGCTGGCGTATGCCAAGGGGGCGATGAACCTGATGGATTTGCTGGATGCCCGGCGTACCCTGCGCCAGGTCCGCATCGAGGCTGCAACAGCGCGTGCCGAATACGCAATGGCACGCGCTGACTGGCAACTTGCCGCTGAATACGGGAAAGAACAATGATGCGAATGACCTTGATGTGCGCCAGCCTCCTCATGCTGGTGGCGTGCTCCGGCCCCGAGGAAGGGCGTAAAACGCCGCTGGTGCGTGCAGAAGGCGATCGCCTGACCCTGAGTGAACCGGATAAAGCGGATTTTCTGCAGATCGTGGCGGTCGACCGTCAGAAACAAAGCATTTTGCGTTTGCCGGGGCGGCTGGTCTGGAACGAAGACAAAACCGTACGCGTGGTGCCCCAGCTGGGCGGACGGGTGCAGCGCATTGCGGTCGACGTCGGGGACCGTGTCAAAGTCGGTCAGGCCCTGGCCGTGCTGGGTTCGGCCGATTACGGTGAAGCCCAGGCGGATGCGCGTAAAGCTGCGGCCGACTTGCGTGTGGCCGAGCAGGCCGAGGTGCGCGCGCGCGAACTGCGCGAAGCCGGTATCGTGGCCGAGAAGGAGTGGGTCCAGGTGCAGGCGGATGCCTTGCGGGCGCGTGCCGAAGCCGAGCGTGCCAAGCGCCGTCTGAATACCCTGGGCGGCGATGGCGATGGCAACTACACCCTGAAGAGCCCGCTGGCTGGCGTGGTGGTGGCGCGCAATCTGAATCCCGGCATGGAGTTCCGCCCGGATCAGGCGGGCGAGCCGTTGTTCGTGGTGACCGATCCTGCCAGCCTGTGGTTGCAACTGGATGCAGCCGAGGAGGATGTGCGCTTCCTGAAACCCGGCGAAAATCTGGAACTCGAGGTCAAACAATTTCCGGGCGAGCGTTTCAAGGGTGTCATCCGCCGGATTGCCGACTTTGTTGATCCGCAGACGCGGACCTTGAAAATCCGCTGCGAAGTCGCCAATCCCGACCGTCGCCTGAAGGCCGAAATGTTTGTCCATGCGCTGGTGCAGGTGGCGGGCAGCGATGCCTTGTCGGTGCCTGCGGCGGCCGTCATGCTCCAGGGCGATCAGCGCTATGTTCTGGTTGAGGAGGGCAAGGGGGTGTTTCGACGCCAGGCCATCCTGGCCGGGCCGGAGCGCGATGGCATGCTTGAGGTGCGCGAGGGCTTGAAAGCCACGGACAAGGTGGTGGTTGAGGGCAATCTGAATTTGGCCCGCTATCTGAAGTCGACCGCCGCCAAGCCGACGAAACAGGCTAAGCCATGATCAAGCGCATCAGCCATTTTGCGCTGCATCAGCCGCTCTACATCCTGCTTGGCCTGGTGCTCTTCATCGGGATCGGGATCGCGGCATTCCGGATCCTGCCGATCGAAGCCTTTCCGGATGTCACCGATACCCAGGTGACGATCATCTCGCTCTATCCGGGGCGTGCGCCGGAAGAGGTGGAGAAGCAGGTCACCATCCCGCTGGAGATCGCCCTCTCCGGGGTGCCGAATTCAATCCGGATGTTTTCCCATACCCAGTTCGGCCTGTCTTTCATCGTCGTGACCTTTGATGAAAAGCCCAGTCTGTTCATGGCCCGGCAATTGATTCAGGAGCGCCTGCGCGGGCTCGATCTGCCGCCAGGGGTCGAGCCGGAACTGGCGCCGCCCGCCACCGCCACCGGGGAGATTTTCCGTTATCGCCTCGATGCGCCGGGCATGAGCCCGACCGAGTTGCGGGCATTGCAGGACTGGAGTGTCTCGCGCCAGCTCAAGCAGGTCTCCGGCGTGGCCGATGTGGTCTCGCTCGGCGGTCCCATCCGCCAGTACGAGGTGCGGCCGGATCTGGCCCGTCTGCGCGATTACGGGGTCACGCTCGGGCAGCTTTTCTCGGCACTCGAGCGGGCCAATGCCAATGCCGGGGGCGGTTCGGTGGCGCAGGGACGCCAGCAATTCCTGATCCGTTCGATCGGTCGTCTGGCCTCTTCCGCCGATATCGCGCAGGTCGTGGTGGCCGAGCACAAGGGCGTTCCCGTGCTGATCCGTGATCTCGCCGAGGTGGTCGAGTCGCGTGTGCCGCCGCAGGGCATTGTCGGCTACAGCGATGCAGAGGGCAGCCAGGATGATGTGGTCTCCGGCATTGTGCTGTTGCGCAAGGATGAAAATCCCTCTTTCGTGCTGGATGCCTTGAAGGCGCGGGTGGATGCTTTGAATGACGGGGGCCTGCCGGCCGGCGTCCGCCTGATTCCCTATTACGACCGTTCCTGGCTGATCAGCAAGACCCTGAAAACCGTCTTCACCAATCTGCTGGAAGGGGCGCTGCTGGTCATGCTGGTGCTCTACCTCTTCCTGGCCGATTTGCGGGCAGCCGCCATCGTCGCCTCGATTATCCCGCTGGCGCTGATGGGGACCTTCATCGGCCTGACCCTGGCCGGTATTCCGGCCAACCTGCTCTCGCTGGGGGCAATGGATTTCGGCATCATCGTCGATGGCGCGGTGATCGTGATCGAAAACATCTTCCGTCGCCTCGGCGAGGCGAGCAAGGACGACGACCATCGCCCCCGCGTGCGGACGATCCAGGAGGCGGTGATCGAAGTGGCCCGTCCGACCGTGTTCTCGATGATCATCATCATCGTGGCTCACCTGCCGATCTTCACGATGCAGCGTCACGAAGGGAAGATTTTTGCCCCCATGGCCTATTCGGTGGTCTCCGCGCTGATCACCTCGCTCATCCTGTCGCTGACCCTGGTGCCCTTCCTGTCCAAGCTGGCGTTCCGCAATTCGGTGCCGCATGAGGAAACCCGCCTCATGCACTGGCTGATGGATCGCTATGAGCCCTGGCTCAAATGGGCATTGGCCAACGCCAAGCGCATTCTGGCGATGGCTGTCCTGGCGCTGGCCGTGACGGCCGCCTGCGTGCCCAAGCTGGGCACGGAATTCCTGCCGGAGCTCAATGAGGGGTCGATCTGGGTCAATATCACCCTGCCGACCTCGGTCTCGGTCGATGAGGCCAAGGGCGAACTGCGCAAGTTGCGGGCGGCCTTGCTCGAATTTCCCGAGGTCCGTGCGGTCATTTCCAAGGCCGGGCGGCCGGAGGATGGCACCGACCCCAAAAACATCAACATGACCGAAATGCTGCTCGATCTGAAACCGGATGGCGAGTGGCGCAAGGGGATGTCGAAGGAAGAACTGGTGCGCCAGATGGAAGACCGCCTGAATGACCTGCCGGGGATCGAGCCGACGTTCAGCCAGCCGGTGCGCGACCAGATTCTGGAGTCGATTTCGCAGATTGATGGCCAGATCGTGATCAAACTTTTTGGCGACGACATGGCGACCCTGCGGGCGCATGGCAACGAGATTCTCGAGCGCATTGCCCCGGTGCAGGGTGTGATGCGGGCCTTTATCGACCGCGATGGCAATTTGCCGCAATACCGTCTGGAAATCGACCGGGCCGCCGCCGCCCGCTATGGCCTCAACGTAGCGGATGTGCAGGATGTCATCGAAACGGCGCTGGCCGGCAAGGTGGCGACCGAACTCTGGGAGGGCGAGCGGCATTTCGGCGTCGCCGTGCGTCTGGCCGAACCGGCGCGTCAGCTGGATCGCCTGAAGGACATCCTGATTCCCACCGCCAGCGGCGCGCAGGTCCCGCTATCGGCGATCGTCGATTTCCGCATGGGTAGCGGTGCCATGAACATTGCCCGCGAGAGCGGCAAGCGGGTGGTGGCCATCGGGGTCTTCATCCGCGACCGCGATATGGGCAGCGTGGTGGCCGACATGAAGAAGGCCACGCAGGACATGCGTCTGCCGCGGGGCTACTCGATCACCTGGTCCGGCGAGTTCGAGAACCAGGAGCGGGCCATGCAGCGCTTGATGCTGGTGGTGCCCTTGTCCATCCTGATGATCTTCATCCTGCTCTTTGATGCCTTCAAATCTTTCCGTGATGCCCTGATCATCATCTGCAACATTCCCTTTGCCCTGATCGGCGGTATTTTTGCCTTGCTGCTGACGGGGATTCCACTCTCGGTGTCCGCCGCCATCGGCTTTATTGCCTTGTTCGGCCAGGCGGTGCTGAACGGGGTGGTGATGGTGAGTTACATCAATCAGCTGCGCCAGCAGGGCGTGCAGCTCTATGAGGCAGTGTTCCAAGGGGCGATGTCGCGTTTGCGAACCGTTCTGATGACGGCCAATTTGGCCATGCTGGGCCTCTTTCCGATGGCCATTTCACGGGGCATCGGGGCGGAGACGCAGCGCCCGCTCGCACTGGTGGTGATTGGCGGGTTGATCACGGCCACCTTGCTGACGATGTATGTCCTGCCTGCCTTGTATTACTTCATCGAATCGCATCCGCGCTGGCGGCGGACGGCTGTGTGAGATGAGGGCGTGGGCCTGTCGCGGCGTGTTGCTGCTTGCCCTCGCCCTGAGTAGCGCGCAGACGCGGGCTGTTGAGTTGGGACCGGTGACGGTCGACGCGCGTGAGGGCGGATTTTTCGGGCAGCTCCGTTGCGTGGTGCATGCCCCGGTCGAGATCGTCCGCGCGGTGCTCACCGACTTTGAACACATGCCCGCTTTCGTTCCCAATCTTGAGCACAGTCAGATTCTCGAACATCACGGGAACGTCTACCGGATTCGCCAGCGCGGGACGGTGCACTGGGGCGTCTTCTCACAGGCTTTCGAGTCGGAACGCAGGGTTGAATGGTTTCCCGATGACCATTTGGTCTCCGAGGGCAGCAGTGAAACCTTTCGTCGTGTCCGCAGCGACATGCGTCTGTTCGCCAATGCCGAAGAGACGACGCTCGAGTACCGGATCGAGATGACCCCGGCCGGTTGGCTGCCGGCCTTCCTGGGAACCCGTTTCATGCGCCACGAACTGGCCGAGCAGTTTACTGCCATGGGCCGCGAAATGGAGCGGCGGGCGCAGTTGCAGGTGCGCCACTGAAAAAAAGCCCGTCGCGAGGACGGGCTGAACGTGTTTGGAGGAGTTACGCCATCATCATGGCGCAACTGTCTGACGCTCACCTGACCATGAGGGGTCAGCCCAGTAAAACGCTGGCCCAGATCGCGGCGGCCGTGATCAGGCTGAGGAGCACGGCGGCACTGCCCATGTCCTTGGCGCGTTTGGCCAATTCATGTTTTTCCGGCGAGGCTTTGTCGACGACGGCCTCCACGGCCGAGTTCAGGATTTCCACGATCAGGATGAGCAGGATGCTGCCAATCAGCAAGGCCCGCTCGACCCCGTTTTTGCCCAGAACCACGGCGAGCGGCAGGGCAATGGCGGCAAGCAGCACTTCCTCGCGGAAGGCGGCCTCATTCTTCCAGGCCGCACTCAACCCGTCGCGGGAATAGCCCAGCGCATTGAAGAGGCGGGTCAGGCCTTGTTTGCCCTTGAATTCGGTGTAATCGCTCACGTGTTGTGCTCCAGCATGGGTTTCAGGAAGCGGCCGGTATGGCTGGCTTTGCATTGGGCGACGGCTTCCGGTGTGCCGGCGACCAGGATGCGGCCACCGCCGCCGCCGCCTTCGGGGCCCAGATCGACGATCCAGTCGGCGGTCTTGATCACATCCAGGTTGTGCTCGATGACAACGATGGTATTGCCGTGATCGGCCAGCCGGTGCAACACGGCGAGGAGCATTTCGATGTCCTGGAAATGCAGGCCGGTGGTGGGTTCGTCGAGGATGTAGAGGGTGCGGCCGGTGTCGCGCTTGGAGAGTTCCAGGGCCAGTTTGACCCGTTGTGCTTCGCCGCCGGAGAGCGTGGTCGCGCTCTGGCCGAGGGTGATGTAGCTGAGGCCGACATCGACCAGGGTCTGCAGCTTGCGGGCGACGCCCGGCACGGCGTCGAAGAACTCGCGCGCCTGCTCGACCGTCATGCCGAGGATGTCGTGGATGTTCTTGCCCTTGAACTGGATTTCCAGGGTTTCCCGGTTGTAGCGCTTGCCGTGGCAGACGTCGCAAGGCACGTAGATGTCCGGCAGGAAGTGCATCTCGACCTTGATCATGCCGTCGCCCTGGCAGGCCTCGCAGCGCCCGCCCTTGACGTTGAAGGAGAAGCGGCCCGGGCCGTAACCGCGGGCCCGCGACTCCGGCACCTGGGCAAACAGTTCGCGGATCGGCGTCAGCAGGCCGGTATAGGTGGCCGGATTGGAGCGCGGTGTGCGGCCGATCGGCGATTGATCGACGTTGATGACCTTGTCGAACAGATCGAGG
Organism: Dechloromonas sp. ZS-1; assembly: GCF_039649255.1. Taxonomy (NCBI): domain Bacteria; kingdom Pseudomonadati; phylum Pseudomonadota; class Betaproteobacteria; order Rhodocyclales; family Azonexaceae; genus Dechloromonas; species Dechloromonas sp. ZS-1. Next base: position 22,068 of record NZ_JBDIYD010000022.1, read on the forward strand.
CCGACAATTTTCTGGTGGGCCGCTGGCTCGGTCGTCGAGCCGTAGAGGTGCTTCGCGGCAGCGGCGTACAAGGTGTCGTTGATCAGCGTCGATTTGCCGGAGCCGGAAACGCCGGTCACGCAGGTCAGGAGGCCGAGTGGAATGTTCAGGTCCACGTGCTTCAGGTTGTTGCCGCTGGCCCCGAGGACTTGCAACTGACGGGCCGGGTCCTGCGGTCGACGCCGCGTGGGCACCGGAATTCGCCGGCTGCCGGAGAGGTAGGCGCCGGTCAGCGAAGCCGGGTTGGCCGCAACCTCGTTCGGCGTGCCGTGCGCGACGACAGCACCGCCATGGATGCCTGCACCGGGGCCGATATCGACCACATAGTCGGCCAACCGGATGGCATCTTCATCGTGCTCGACGACGAGCACGGTGTTGCCCATGTCGCGCAGGTTTTTCAGCGTCTCAAGCAGGCGGTCGTTGTCGCGCTGATGCAGGCCGATCGAGGGCTCGTCGAGCACGTACATGACGCCGGTCAGGCCCGAGCCGATCTGCGAGGCCAGCCGGATGCGCTGGGCTTCGCCGCCGGAGAGGGTTTCTGCCGAACGTTCGAGGCAGAGATAGTCGAGGCCGACGTTGATCAGGAAGGAGAGGCGGGCGGTGATTTCCTTGAGAATCTTCTCCGCCACCTGCGCCTTGTGGCCGGTCAGCTGCAGGCTGTTGAAGTAATTGCGGGCCTCGCCCAGCGGCAGGCGGTTGATCTCGTGCAGGGTCAATGCCCCCGGCCCCGTGCCCACCCGCACATGGCGGGCTTCGGTGCGCAGGCGCGAGCCGCTGCAGGTCGGGCAGGTTGAATTGCTGATGTACTTGGACAGCTCTTCCCGGACGGCCTGCGAGTCGCTGCCCCGGTAGCGCCGTTCCAGATTGGGGATGATGCCTTCGAAGGTATGGCTGCGGTCGAAACGGGTGCCTTTGTCGTTTTCGTAGCGGAAGTTGATCGAGACCGTGCCGGAGCCGTAGAGGATGAGCTGGCGGATGTGGTCCGGCAGTTGCTCGAAGGGGGTGTCGACCGAGAAGCCGTAATGCTCGGCAATCGATTCGATGATCTGGAAATAGAACTGGTTCTTCTTGTCCCAGCCGCGAATGGCGCCAGCGGCGAGCGACAGATGCGGTGCCGTGACGACGCGCTTGGGGTCGAAGAATTGAATGACCCCGAGACCATCGCACTTCGGGCAGGCGCCCATCGGGTTATTGAAGGAGAAGAGGCGCGGCTCCAGTTCCTGCAGGGCGTAGGAACAGACCGGGCAGGCAAATTTGGCCGAGAACAGGTGTTCCGTCGCGCTGTCCATTTCGAGCGCAATGGCACGCCCGTCGGCGTGACGCAGGGCGGTTTCGAACGACTCGGCGAGGCGCTGGCGCATGTCATCGCGCACTTTCAGGCGGTCGACCACGACATCGACGCTGTGTTTCTGCGACTTGGCCAGCTTGGGCACGGCGTCGATTTCATAGACTTCGCCATCCACGCGCACACGGGCAAACCCCTGGGCGCGCAGTTCGGTGAACAGGTCGAGCTGTTCGCCCTTGCGATTCGCGACCACGGGCGCCAGGATCATCAGCTTGGTCTCGGCCGGCAGGCTGAGCACGTGGTCGACCATCTGCGAGACGGTTTGCGCTGCCAGCGGCTGGTTGTGATCCGGGCAGTAGGGCGTCCCGGCGCGGGCATAGAGCAGGCGCAGATAATCGTGGATTTCGGTGACGGTGCCGACGGTCGAGCGCGGGTTGTGGCTGGTGGCCTTCTGCTCGATGGAAATGGCCGGGGAGAGGCCCTCGATCAGATCGACATCCGGCTTTTCCATCAATTGCAGGAACTGCCGGGCGTAGGCCGAGAGCGATTCGACGTAGCGGCGCTGCCCTTCCGCATAGAGCGTGTCGAAGGCCAGCGAGGATTTGCCGGAGCCGGACAAGCCGGTGATCACGATCAGTTGATCGCGCGGCAGGTCGAGGTTGATGTTCTTGAGATTGTGCGTACGCGCACCGCGAATGCGGATGGTTTCCATCGCCAGACAACCGAGGTTGGGGAAGCCTGAACTATACGCAAAAGCGGGCGCGTCCGCAGTAGTTTTACTGGGTGTTTATCCAGTAATTTACTTGCCGGCTTTGAAACTTTCCTCGGCGATCAGCCAGCGTCCTTCAATGCGGCGCAGGGTGAGCGTCTTCTGGCCGTTGTCTTCGCGCTGACGGGAACGGTAGTGCTGCTCGAAACTCAGGCGGACTTCCTCTGCCGAGATGCGTTCGAACTTGGGCGTCCCGCACACCAGGTCGATCTTGCCAGCGTGCTGGATGATCTGCTTGCGTTGGGCGCGCCACTGGGCAGGGGTGGCTGCCTTGCCCTTGAAGGCGGGGGCATAGTGGGCCAGATAGGCGTCAACATCGCGCGCGGCCCAGGCGGCTTGCCAGCTGGCGAAACGGGCGAGGGCGTCGGCTTCCGTGGTGTCGGCAACGGCGTCACGCGGGGCGCTGGGGGCCGGGCTGGCCGGCGGGGCGGGCAGCACTGCCGGTTGCGGAATCGGTGCCGGCGCGCGCTGCACTGCCGGCGCGGGGCGATTCCAGTCACGGTTACTGGTGTCTTCCGGCGCTGGATCGAACACGGTGAGCATCGACGAGACGGAGGCACAGCCAGCGAGCGCAAGGCTGGCGAGAATCGGAGTCAGGCGGACGAGCGGGCGGCGATGGGTCATGGTGATCACAGGGGGATTTATGCAGACAGGTTGCCACTATAGCCAAAAAACGCTGTGATTTCAGCGTTCTGGCACAGATTCTTGCCAATGGGCCGCTTGCCATTCGCCGCTTTGGGCGAGATCCCGGCACAGCGTCTGGGTCAGCCTCTGCACGGCACGGGCGGCCGCCGAGAGCGGGATGGCGCGCGGATGGCAGAGCAGGATGCGGCGTTGCAATCCGGGGGCGCTCAGCGGACGGGCATGCAGGTGTCCGGCCTGGAGTTCGGCGTGCAGCGGCATGGGCGGGAGCAGGGTATTGCCCATGCCGGCAAGCAGGCTGGTGCGCAGGATACTGATTGAGCTGATGTCGGCGATGACATTCGGTGCGGCCAGCCCGGCAGCTTGGGCTGCCGATTCGATCAGGGGGCGAACGCCATGCGGTCGGGCCGGGAGAATGAGCGGCAAGCGCAGTGCTTCGGCCAGGGAAATCGGGGTGTTTGGCGCGTCGACCGTCGGGCTCGGCGAAATCAGGCAGAGCGCTTCGTCGAGCAGGTAATGCCGATGAAAAGGCGCGCTGTGCTCATCCTCGAAGAGCACGGCCAGGTCGATCCGGCCGTCGCGCAACTGAGGAACCAGATTGCCGGTCAGTTCTTCCGTGAGTTCCAGGACGACGCCCGGCAAGGCTGCCCGTACTGCTTTCAGGAGCGGCAGGGCCAGCGCCTGCGAGACGCTGTGCGGAATGCCGAAGACCACCTTGCCGGTCGGTGTGTCGGCGGCAGTCCGAACGCTGGCTTTGGCCGTATCGACCTGGCGCAGGATGGATTGGGCGTGGCCGATGAAGGTGTGACCGGCTTCGGTGAGTGCGACCCCGCGCGGCAGGCGTTCAAACAAGGGGGCACCGAGTTCGGCCTCCAGTTGTGCCAGCTGGTGGCTGAGGGCGGATTGGGCAATGAACAGCCGAGCCGCGGCCTGGGACAGGCTGCCGTGTTCGGCAATGGCGATGAAGTAACGCAGTTGGCGGAGTTCCATGCGGACACGCGGGTCATCAGAATGGCGAGATCATCCATCTGTTTTAAAGATGTGTCTATCTTGATTCTGAATTTTTCAGATGGATTGGCGGGTGCTCTAATGCGTCCATCGATTCACGACATCCCGCACCGCCACCCGCGGTGACGCCAGGCCAGACCCGGCCACGGATGGGTGGAAAGGCATTCCGACCGGGAGTGATCAGGCGCGGAGCTGGCTGGCAACAGCGGCTCCGCGTTGTGTTTTGCGGGTCGGGTGCTCCCTGTCGCCACCGACAGTTGCAGCGACAGGGAACGAACCTCCAAGTTTTGCCCCAGGGAGGTTGAGGGTGTTGAATATTGCAAGGCCTGTGCCAGGGGTTGGGGTTTGTTTATCTCTTTGATTATTTGGTGAGTTGTTTTTTTCTGGTTTCGTTTTGCGTCGGGAAACCGGATGGTGGCGGGTTTGGGGGGTCGGAAAACCGACTGCGGGGTGGGGTTGGGGCTGTGTTCCGCCCTGACGGCGTCTTCCTTTCTTTTGCTTCGCCAAAAGAAAGGAAGCAAAGAAAAGGCGACCCCA
>NZ_JBDIYD010000023.1:0-23613 GCF_039649255.1 Dechloromonas sp. ZS-1
CTTCTTCCATCACCATGCTCATCTCGGGTCACTCCTTCAAGGTTAACACCTGAGCAGGTTTTTACTGGGTCAATACACATCAGCAGTAAATTTCTGAATATCAATTGTCATTTTTTTCCTTGGTGATCAAAGTGCGTGGGATTGCTCATCGCGTTACGGCGCTGAAACGGGGGAGTTCAATGAGCCTCGTTGCTTCATCCATCTTCCGTAGGCAGCAACACAAATGGCGCTGAGTGCCCCAGCCATGAACGTGATTGCGTAGCTTGCGAGCGTTTCTAAGGGGGACTGATTGTTCATAAGTCTGACTCCTTGAATGGGTCGTAAATACCGTGGTCGTGAATGCATCATATCGTCACGATTCACGGAATGACAAGAGTCTCCGCAAAACTCGACACCAACCAGGATCTACAGAAGTTGGGCGCAGCTATCCGCGCCAGGCGGATGGCTTTGTGTTTGTCGCAAGAAGCGTTGGCTGACTACGCTGAGATCGATCGCTCTCACATGGGGAAGATTGAACGAGGGGAACGTAATGTGACCTTCTTGAATATCTTGCGAATTGCTAAGGCGATTGACTGCAAAGCCTCTGATCTGCTGGCCGAATCGGGTCTCTGATATTTCATGAGGCCAACGCGTTGGCTTTTGCCTCCAGCTTGTGGCTCAGCGTTGCGCTGGCCACTGGGGTTGCTTGGGATGGCAACTCATCTGTTCCGCTGAGCAATTCATCGACGATTTGACCTGCTTCATCATCCGCCTCTTCAAAAACGCCTTTCTCGAGTCCGACCTTGGCTGCCTGATCGAGTGCCTGCTGGTCAAATCCAACTTGTGCTCTAGCTGTACCGAGGATTTTTGCCTGGGAGAGCATTTCCTCTGTGGATAAGCCTGAACGGGGCGTGAGATCGACGTAGTAGATGGGCGTTCCCAGGCTTTGGCGTGTTGATTTCCCTCGCAGACGGAGTTCCAGCGGTAAGCAAGACAGCTGATTACCGGAGATCGCCTGGAAGTACTGAAGTCGAGCGCTCAAAGTGCGAATGCTGTTATACCCGGTGGTTCGGAACACGAAGCTCCCCAAGGGATCTTCCTCTCCCAGCACAACATTCAAACGTCCATAGGGTTTGCAGGCGTTCCCTTTGGCCAAAGAGCAAACGTCAGGGGAGGGGCAAGGCAAAGACTTGAGTCCGTCTTCCGTTCGCCGTTTGCAGCCTTCCCCGTCGCCCACGCAGATCGGGCGTCCTGTGCTGCGATCAAACAAGCAGTACGCCGCACGAAAGTTGAGTCCCGGATCGTTAAACATCAAACGGACAGGAATGCTGCGAATTTTGCCGCCTTGTTCCTTCCTGAATTGCTCATCAAAAGGATGGGGCAACCAGCCATCCTTCCCCTGTATTTGACTCGTGATCGTGAATTGGTCGTCCTTTTCCGGCAATCGCTTACCTTGCTTTTCGACAACTTTGCCAATTGAGATGCGCCCCAGGGTGGGTGGGGTAATGGCGAGACCTTTCAGCATGATTTCATCCAAAAAAATGCCTTCCCCGCAGGTAGTGGCTGCGTAGGAAGGCTGATTGAGAGAAGAGGGCGTTCGAATCAGGCGATCAGGAAACGTCGACTGCCGGATTTGCTCAGGGCATAGCGCACTTTGAATTCGGGGTGATCCTGCAGGAGGCGGGGGATATCCAGGCCAATGCTGTCCTTGGCCTTTTTCCAAGTCACACGACCGGTTTCAAAGGTGGCTTTGCTCGCATTGCCCATAGCCTGCTGCAGGGTTTGCTTGAACTTGGCTTCCAAAAGTTCGGCTTCAGCAATGCGCTGCCTGATTGCAATCCAGTCTGCAAAGGTGGCGGAAAGAACAGTGTCGTGAGAGAAATCGAGATGCTGTCCGTCATCTGTCGGATAGAGATAGCGCAATGCTTGATCAGAGGATTCGCTCCCATCTGCAGGAGGAGGGATATCCCGTTCAACGTACTGCCAGAAATGCGCCTCCAGTTTGATCAAGCGAGCGATAAGGGTGTCATCCCGCTTGATGCGATGGATCTCAAGGGTTTGCCCCCCCAATAGGACTGCAACATCGGCAGCCTCCTTACCGGTGACCGCCAATTGATGCTGAACCTGGATTTCGACATATTCAGGTACGCCCTCCCGCCACAGTCGGGCACCCTGGATGCCAGCCGTCTTGCACTCCAGTATTTGCACATCCCCTGAGCCCAGTACCTCCCGATCAATATTAGCCAGCATCCACGTGAGATTGGGGTGCTGTAAAACAGCATTGACCCGACGCACGCGGAGGCCGGTCCGCCGGGTGTAGTGAGCGGCGACAATCGGCTCAAGAATGTTTCCCCAATAGGTCGCAGAAGATTCATCTTTCGGATCACATTTGGGGAGCACCCCATCTCGCCCCGTTTTTTCCATCCAGAGTTCGAGCTGCGATTTGTAGGGGCTCAGACCCACCGCCGCAGCTGCATCAGAACTACCAATCCCAGTTTTACGCACATCCAGCCAGGCATCGCGCGGCAAATCCTTGGTTCGAATCAGACGCAATGCTGGCCGACGTGAGTCGGTATGCGTTGCAATATTTGGATACGCCATTTCCTTACCTTTCAAAAAGCCCGGTAACTGCAATCTTCAGTACCGGGCGTTATGACGTTTCATCGTTTAAGCGGCGAGCTTCAAGGCTTCCTGCCAGGCCTTTGCTTTCAGGGTCGCTCCCTGGCCAAACCAGGCGGAGTCAATGCGGTGATCTCTGCTTTTTGCGCGCCGGTCATGATCGACAAACTGAGTGACCGCATTCAAAAGACCCCACGCAGTGTTCTGTGCGGAGGGAAGATCAGCTCCCATGCCTTTGCCGCTATAGAGGGCATAGACGTTCTGCAGGGCTTTTTGATTGGGTTGATCCGCCAAGGGCACTTCCGGGTCGCCCAGAACATTGACCAGGAAGTTCATGGCCTCGAATTTGTGAACCGGTCGATCCGCAAGCTGACGCATCTCGACAACAAAGCGATCCCACGCCGACAAGCCCAGTCCAAGTTCCTCTTTCACCAATTTAGGATCAAAAGTCGTGCTGTGAGGTACTTTGACGGCACCGGATGCGTGGCCGACTGCCAGTTGTAAGGTGTTATTGCAGACCACCCGCACCGACGTAAATTGTGCGGTGGTGCACAACGTTCCATCGCAACTGGTTGCCAAAAGCAGGTAGGCGCCTACTTGGTCGCCTCCTCGCAGTGCAGTTCCTTGCCCGGTTTTGGCGAGAGCCCAGATTTTTCGCCCAGCCTTCAGAACGCCCGCTGTCTCAAGTTCAAAGCCACCGGCTTCGGTCAGATCACGATAAAACTCCAGAACATCGGCCGGTTGAACGACCTTGTAACGATTCGACACGACGGAAAGCGGGCTATGGTTATCTGAGCGGAACAAGACCTTGGCATCGGCATTTGCCTTGACGTGGAGTCCGCCTTCGTCTGAGACGTTGAAGAGAACAGGTGCTTCGCGAATTTCCCAGTTCAAGCCTGCCTGATTGGCCCAAATTTCGAGCGGTTGATGTGGCGTGAGTGCATTGCCAAGGCCATGCCAGGGTGTTGTACCGACATAAGCCATCGTTTCAACGAGGTGAGCCATTTGTATTCTTTCCAAAAAAAATGCCCCACCAGCGAGGCTGGTGAGGCATGTGATCAAAAGTTGTTTGTGCTTAGTTCGAAAAGGGGGTGAAGCAGTGATTGCAGTCGAGGCAACGGTAGTTGTCGAGAAGATATCGATCAATCTGACTACCAAGTTGGGCGCCGGCCAGTCCCCCCGATATGCCACCGATCAATCCCCCGATGATTGCCCCCGAAATACGACCTAATGAAGAGCCGATGGGGCCGGCAACTGCTCCCAGGTTTGCGCCAATTTGAGCCGCTGCCAAAGCACTGGCGGTACCGCTCGCTATGCCGCCAATCGATCCAACAAAACCACAGACCTTACGCGCGCGATCAACCTGAGCGATTCGGCTTGAACGGCAGTGAGGGCACTGAAACTCCATAAGGATTCTCCATGTGAAAAATCCTCGAGCACCACGCGGGTGGCCGAGGATCAATGTGAGTAATTTTGAGGAGACTTTCCTCGTTGTCCCTGAGTGGGATCATAGGAAGAATATGTGACTGTATTTTTCTGGAATCCAGAGGGATTAAGCATGAAAGGCAAGAAGCTGAAAATTGCTTTTGCTGCCATTGAGTTGAGAAGTTTGAGAGCTAACGCTGCGCTAGCTAGTGCCATCCAGATTTGGGGAAGGTCTTGCAATCGGATCGAAAGGATGGCAAAGTTGTCCCGTCGTTTGTAGTTTGAGACGATTTGGGTAATAAAAACCCTAAATTTTGGTAACTATAGTGTTACCCCTATGTCAGCAGGTTTAGTCCTGCCATATTCCAAGCGGAATTTCCGCCTAAGTCAGGTCGCTTCTCTGCGGCCCATAAGTCCTAAGCTTTTTTTCACACGGTAGGCCTTCGCTTGCCTTGAATTTGGACAATGGAATATGAAAAAAAATCTCTTGGATGTATCTGGTTCCTCGTTATTGCCAACTCGTATCGTACGGATTCGTGAGTTGGAATATCTGATTGGGCGTAAGCGCTCTACGATTTATTTGTTGATGAATCGTAAATCGCGCTATTTTGATCCCAGCTTCCCAAAACGAATTCGTCTTTCTTCATCTATGAATGGAGGTATTGGTTGGTTTGAACACGAAATCATCGGGTGGCTTCACGGAAAAGCCGCTGAACGTGATAATAGTATTAGTGGATAAGAGGCGATATGAAAAATAATAATGCCTATCCATGTGGCGCACCTAGCCTAATTTTGGCGCATGCAGCTCTTAGTGTTTACGAAAAAACTGCTGCTCCCATTAGATTGTCATTGAATTCGCTGAATCGTACAGCTGTTGGTTGGCTGGATATTGAAATCGAAAAATGGGTTTTGAAATGTCAAGATTTAGGAGCAGAAAATGAAAAAGAAGCAAATTAATTATTTCCAACGCGGTAGCATTAACCATAAATGGCATGTTTTACTACACCCGGAATGTAATGGTGATCCCGGTCACAGTGATATGCAGCCAATTTCGCAATGCAATGCTGAACGCATCATACCAATTCTCGATCCGTATTTGTATGCCGGAACATTAAGTGCGATTGTTGGAGCTGAGGGTTGTGGTAAAACACAGTTGGCTATTGAACTTGGGGCATTGGTGACCGCTGTAAAAATGAAGCGAGCGCTAAGTGCTGAAGAGGGTCAGATAGGCGTCGATAATCCTGGAAAAGTCGTTTTTATTGGTGTAGAGGACGATCTGAACTCAGTAACGGTGCCTCGTGTTGGATCAACGGGAGTAAACGAGTCTGATTTCATCGTTGGGTCTAGCAATTTTGAAGGAAAATTGGTCGAGCGAATTCAATTTCAAGATGGAATTCGACTGTTGATATTGGATCATTGGTCGCTTCTGATCCAAGGATATCCCCCCGGAAAGGATTCACTTGAGGCTGCTATCTCGCATATTCTAGATCTGGCGAAGATGATGGGGTTCGCCATTTTAGTGGTTGGTCATTATGCCAAATCTGCTAGAAAAACAACCTCGCCAATTCATCGTACTGATATGCCTAAAGAATTGCGCGTAAAGTTTCGGTCAATTTTTTATATTGAGCCCATTGGCTCAAGCTTTCAAGAAAAAGAATATGCGATTATTTCGGCAAAGTCGAGTTATCGTGCCGATGTTCCAGGAGTGGTTTTTCGTATTGCCTCTCGAGCATACAATGGGATTGTGACTTCAGGTATCGAATGGGTTCGTTTTTTAACTTCAAGTGAAATTGACCTGCTCTTGATGCGTAGTGCTAGTAAGACATCTATTAATCGGGGATGTGTGGATGTCGCCATTGATTTTCTTGAGCATCTACTTGTTGATGGCCCCTTGCCCTATAAAAAAATCTGTGCGGAAGCGTCCAGTCGAGGGATTTCGGATGCATCGCTAAAACGAGCTAAGTCTTATTTGAAAATTACTTCTGAAAAGGCTCGAGGAGCGGGACAATTCTCCGGATTTTTGTGGAAATTGCCAGCTAAGCCGGAGTCCGATCAGGCAAATCAAGCGTCTCAGTGACATCGATATTTCAGCTATTTTCTCTCCAAAATCGAGCAATATTGGGTAGCGTTGCATTGCTTGATACAGGCGGAATTATTGATGGCTTTCTCCTCCTCCTTGCTAGAAAATTCAGTAGGAGGAGGGGTTTATTGATCCGGCTAGTCAGTTTGAATAACTTTCCGGTCAGATAAGGTTTGTTTTGATAGGTTGGATCTTGAGTTTTTGCTTGTGAAGGCTGTTTTGACCATTGCATTAAGTATTATTAAATTAATGGTTAATATATTAATGTGGTTAGGTTGTTTGTTGATTTTTTATCATGCACACGTCGAGAATTGCTGAAGCACCAGTAGATATGAAAATGCGATCATGGGTCTATACAAAACTGCTCGAAATTGAGTTGTTTGTAAAAGAGGTGATTTCAGTGAAGCCTATTTGGTTACCGCCAGAAATTGATAATAGGCATCTAAGAAGCCTTAATGCTTCACTGGTGGACTCCTATTGTTTTAGGATCGAGGGCATGTTTGCCCATGGTATGCATACGTTGTTTGACTACAAGAATCCATATGTCCGACTCTTTTTGACCGCCTGTCGTAATTTAACGAAACAAGAAGTTTTTATGCAATGGGTGATGACGGCAGGTATATCAATCCGAGAGGCAGCTTATCAACTAATTTCCCAGATTCAGCAGTTAGCTAAGGGGAATTTTTTTCGAAGCAAGCTATTTGCGCATGACAATTGGGCAGATGTGAGTTATGCAAAAGCGAAGGACTATGTTGATACTCTATTTGATCGGTGTTCTCGTTATGCGGTAGTGAGGTTGGATTTGAGTTATAAATCCGATAAAAAGCATTTGATTGATATCGAGCAGGCGAAGTTACACTTGGATAGTTTTTTGCACGCGAAAGGTCGGGAACGTCCCAAAATATTCGCTAAATTGGCTGGGTATGTTTGGCGCATGGATTTTGGGATTGATGCGGGATTTCATTTCCATCTTTTACTATTTTTCAAGAACGCCTATGGTGTTCGTGGCGCGTATTACGGAAACGAGTTCGGCATCTATTGGCGTGATTTCATTACTAAAGGTATTGGCCGTTTCGAGAACTGTAATGCCCGTGAGTATCGTTATAACGGAATTGGGGAAGTAAATCGCTCAGACATTGATAAACGAGAAATTTTACAAAGCAAAGTATTGCGCTACCTATTTAAAGGCACTCAGCGTATTCCTGTTCGCCAGGGACAGCGAAAATTTAGGTCATGGGGTACAGGCGAGTTATGATACTTGTTGTTTAGTTTTTCTGTTTCAATGATGGCTTCTTTTTGGAAAAATAATGGATATTCAATACTGTTCGGTTCATGAGTTGCGTCAGTTGCTAGAATAGATTCCGCTTGAGATTAAACGACGCGAAAAGCAAGAGAAAGTGACAATTCGCCAAGAGCTTGCCGCTATTGCTGCTGCCAAGGGATATTCGTTGGATGATCTCTTCGGCACAGAGCCGAAGAGAGAGCTCAAGGTGACTAAACAGGTCGCCGTCAAATATCGCAGTCCGGCTGATTCGTCGCTGACTTGGACGGGACGAGGGCGGCAACCGAAATGGGTCGTAGAGTTTTTTGCTCAAGGTGGTTGTTTGGATCAGCTTGCTGTTTAATCCTAAGGCTGGAGCTGCGCTTTGGAAGGTGGATCTCATCCTCAACCTGATCTAGCGCCTCAGGGGCTCGCAGGAGGGCTTCTGCATGGCGTTGGTGGGTAGGTCGGTTAGCGCTGAATCTCAATGCGCAGTTCAATTTCAATGTGGTCGGACCTGACGGCATCGACCACGACGGGAAGCGGCTTGTTAAACATTTCGGACCTCTCGGAGTTAACGGTCGTGGCTGGCGAGCAAGATGGCCAATTCGATTAGGCTGGCTGGATATCGGCCAAAGCTGACCCAGGAAATCGCGCTAACGTCCGGCGACAATACGGCCGTTACCGGTCGTTCAGCCGCCGCTGATAGTCCAACGGCGGTTTTCGTCTGAAGCGAAGGGCCGTCCCTAACCCTACGATTGGCTTATTGACTTCATAAACAGATCCCGCTCAGCACGTATATTTTTCTCGTGCCATTCCTCTAGCTGTTTCTTTTCATCTTGGAAGCGTTGTGCATCAACGATTCTTGGCCTTTGATTCGGCACCGATGGGTCCGGACTCATCGAGTATATGTTTCGATGCGCGTGCTCGGTAATGAAGCGCTGAAACATTGCCGCGAGGTGTGGGGAAACAACCGTGTATTTTGGTGGCGGACGAGGGTCTCCGACCTTGGTATACATCAAGCACGACGGGGACAGGGGGAAGAGTATTTCGGTCCCTGGATTGCCCCATCCACCCTTGAAGTCATAGTTAGGACCGTAATAGTTGAGCTTGATCACTGGCGAATCGCTGGTCAGCCAATGAAGCCCCTGCGGTGGACGAAGGATCGTCCATCTGGTCTTTAAGAGCGCCTTTGCCGCAGAGTTAAGAAGGTGCCGAATACTAAAGAGCCAAAGCGCTCTTCCAGATACTACCTCTACACCTATCCGTGCCATGTCGGCACCTCCGTCTACCTCCTTGATGATTCGCATTGGGAACGGAATTTCGCGTCGGCCGGAAGGGTTATTCTTCGGCTCTTTTGGTAGCGTTTTGTTCTGCAGGTGCAGAACGAGCCTCTCGAGGGTTGAATCAATAATTTCTGGTAGCTGCTCTTCGTGGCGCGTCAGCGCTTCCTGAAGCCGCGCCGGTGTCCTGACGTCCTGAGCTGCTAAGAAATAGGCAAGACGTTCCCAATCGGAGGGGGTAAGGGGCTGTCGATTGATGGCCTTGTCGATCGCATCCTTTGCCGGTGTCTCGAATTCGTCGCACAGCCATTTTTCCATTTCATCGTCGGGTACGCCCAACATCGTTTGCGCGTACAGATAATCTACAGAAGCTGTACTAGAGATGGACTTGTGATCCCATAGCGGTACGTTGTCATGTGACACTAAGAGTTGGTATGCCCATACGCGCTTGCCATCAGTTGCCCAGCGAGCTAAATGCATGCGCGGGACAAAATGGTTGTTGCGCCTAAATGCCTCTTGGGACATTCATAACCCCCTATGCCAAGTGTCAATACCAAGCAGCGATACGTCGCCTGTTACTAAAGCATCAGGAAAGTGCGAGCATCGGCCGACATCGTCTTCAAATCAATGCCGAGATCAGAGCGAATCTGGAATTCTGTGTAAAGCAGTCGTGGATTACCGTATTGCTGACAGTTAGCTTTGGCAGACATCCATTCTATGCCATGGACAAAGGGCTGCGCCTCGGCCAGAGCAGAACGTAGGCTTGAGGGGCGATTGGGAGCGCAATACCCCTAACAGCAGCCTCTCGGCAGAGAATCACTCACATGGCTGTTTGTCGCTCGGGTGAACAAGTGCCCTCGAACCCATTCCGAATATGCTATAGGAAATATTCTCGGAGACTCTGCATCTGGTTAGCTGTCGGTCTCAAGAACTCATGCATAGACGATCCTTCAGTCAGAATAGATGGGAAATATGTGCCTACCGTAGCCCGAGTCATGAAGAGGAGGTATCAATTTGGATTCAAGAGTCTGGGCTACTGTATTGCAAACTATAAGCCAATCCTTGGTCACAGAGGACCGCAATGTTTGATATCACCGCCGATGACATTAATCAGTTGAGCGACATCGACCTGCGGGAACTGGTCGGACGTCTCTGTGAGGCAGAACTGGTAAGTAACGGACTGTCGCCTGCGGCAGTGACATGGGGAGGTAACCAGACGGCTGCGGACGGTGGTCTGGACGTGCGTGTAGCTTTGCCACAGGGCGTGTCAATCGAAGGCTTCGTCCCTAGTCATTCCACCGGATTCCAGGTCAAGACACCGGACATGCCGAGGACTGCCATCCTCGCCGAGATGCGGCCGGCCGGTGCGATTCGTCCCGTTATCCAGGAACTCGCGGATGAGGCAGGCGCTTACGTCATCGTAAGCTCCAAAGGATCGACTGCTGACAGCGCCCTGCGCAATCGCCGCGATGCTTTGCGTGAGGCCTTAGACGGCGTTGCCAATGCCGACCAGCTCTACACCGACTTTTATGATCGTACACGCCTTGCGACCTGGGTACGGCGCTACCCAGGTCTTATTACTTGGGTTAAGGAAAGGGTGGGGCGGACTCTCGTTGGTTGGCGCCCATATGGCCCGTGGAGCGGCGCGGCCGAGGGCACAAATGCCGAGTACCTGCTCGATGACAAGCTGCGACTGCATCTCGGCAGACATCGTTACGCGCGTGAGCAGCCGCTAGCCCAAGCTATCGATGAGTTCCGCGACCAACTGGCGCAGCCCGGCAAGATAGTGCGCTTGGTTGGTCTGTCGGGCGTTGGAAAGACCCGTCTCGTCCAAGCCCTGTTCGACGCTCGGATTGGATCGCGACCATTGCCACCGTCCCTTGCTGTTTACACCAACTTATCAGACAACCCGAACCCGCAGCCGACCGGGCTGGCCTCGGACCTGATTGCAAACCGCACGCGCGCAATTCTTATTGTCGACAACTGCCCTCCGGATCTGCACCATCGGCTTTCGGATCTGTGCAGGGGGGTGGCCAGTACCGTGAGCGTCCTCACGGTTGAGTACGACGTACGCGACGATCAGCCAGAGGGAACTCAAGTTATCACCCTCGACACATCATCGCCCGAACTCATCGAGAAACTGCTCCTGCGCAGATACCCGCAACTGTCTCGGGTAGACGTCCGTACTATCGCCGATGCCTCTGGCGGCAACGCCCGAATTGCAATTGCCCTCGCCGAGACAGTAGAGCGCTCCGACGCGATTGCAGGCCTATCAAACGATGAGCTCTTTCAGCGACTTTTTCGGCAGCGGAATGATCCGAATGACGCCCTGCTCCTCACAGCCAAGGCGTGCTCCCTGGTGTACTCCTTTCAAGGCGAAGAACTGGTAGGGGATGAAGCCGAACTCCCACGTCTAGCTTCTCTTGCAGGCCAAGCAGATGTCGAGACATACCGCCATGTCGGTGAACTGCTCAGGCGTGATCTCATGCAGCAGCGCGGGGTCTGGCGTGCAGTCTTGCCGCATGCCATCGCGAACCGACTCGCGGCCCGCGCACTCGAGGAGATACCTTACGATCTCATCAACCAGCAGCTCGTCGAGGGGGGAACCCAGCGCCTCAGTCGATCGTTTTCGCGGCGGTTGTCGTTCCTGCATGACCATCCTAAGGCCGTTGCCATCGTCCAGAGCTGGCTCACTCCCGATGGCCTTTTGGGTAACGTGACCGCCCTCAACGATCTCGGTCGAGCGATGTTCGAGAACGTCGCACCGGTGCAGCCGGAGGCTGCACTGGCAGCCCTGGAACGAGCCGGTAACTGCCCTGGAGAGGTGGCCACGATGGCGTGGCAGCGGCACCTATCCTTGCTGCGCTCCCTCGCTTACGACCCTCCGCTGTTCGAACGGAGCGTCCTCTTGCTGGCGCGGGCTGCGACGCAGAGCACAGGCGAACGCGATGCTAAGAAGGCATCAGACACCTTCGTTTCGTTATTCACGATCCACCTTTCCGGAACACACGCCACCGTTGAGCAGCGCCTGGGCGTTATCGAGCGCCTACTCCGATCACCGGACGAGAAATCGCACGCTCTGGGGTTGGCCGCCCTGGATAAATTGCTGAAGACAAGGGGCTTCAGCTCACACTATCGGTTCGAGTTCGGGGCGCGGTCGCGCGACTATGGCTATCAACCCCGAACCGATGCCGATGTGACTCGATGGTATAGCGCTGCCCTTGCACTGATCGAACGCTTGGCGCTGTCTGAGGAAATGTTCCAGCCCGAGCTACGAGGCTTGCTGGCGCGAAACTTCAGCGGCCTATGGATCTCGGTTCACATGTACGGCGAGCTCGAGAGGCTATCTCGTAGGTTCGGTACCAATGGGTTCTGGTATGAGGGCTGGGTCGCATGCCGGCAGACCATAAAATTCCATAGGGACCGATTGGCGCCCGAGGACGCTTTACGGCTGCGTGCCCTCGAATCAGAACTGAAGCCATCCAACCTTCCGGAACGGGTGCGGGCGGTCGTCCTAGGCAACAGCTTATGGGGGCTTGATCTGGAGGATATGGATCCCGATGGCGACCTACGCGGCGCGCACGAGCGATTAGAAGCTGCCGCCCGCGAGCTTGGTGCGACGGTGGCCGCTGATGAGATGGTGTTTGCGGAACTGGTGCCCGACCTCCTATGCGGCGGAAACGGGGCCTGGGCGTTTGGCCGCGGGCTTGCCAGCGCGTCTCCAAATCTTCGTGCTAGCTGGGGAATGCTCGTCGATGGACTTGATCTGATCGCTCCGGAACGGAGAAACGTTCAAGTACTCAGGGGGTTCCTTTTCGAGCTCTGGGAGCAGAACTGGGACCTCGCGCAATACCTGCTCGACTCAGCGCTCGATCAACCCGCCTTGGTGACGTTTCTTCCTATGCTGCATTCGGCCGTAGCACTCGACGACCGTGGCGTCGAGCGACTGAAGCGAGCTCTATGTACGGGGCAGGTGTCGGTTTCGACGTACCAGAGTTTGGCGTTAGGACGAGTTACGGATCATTTGGATGGTGATGTCCTCAAGGACCTTCTTTTGCTCATCGCCGACCAGCCTGATGGCTTCAATGTGGCACTGGAAATTCTGGAAATGCGCCTATTCTCGGATCGCTCGGCTCAGCGAAAGCTTGAGTCAAAGCTTCTTGAGGCTGGCCGAGAACTGCTGCAGCGCATGACCTTCCACAAGAACAGCCAGCGCGACATTTACAATTTGACTGATGTCGTGAGGGGTTGTTTGACAGGCCTTGAGGCGGGTCCGATCGCAGCCGAGGTTGCAGCGCGTTTGAGGAAAGCGGTGATGACCGGCGAGACCTATTCGTTCGACAACGATGGTCTACTAACAGCCTTGCTCGAGGTTCAACCAGCTGCTGTCCTGGACGCGTTGTTCGCGGGCGACGAGGACGACCAGCAGGCCGGTGTCCACGTGTTCGAGTACTTGGTTGGTGATCAGAACAACCCAGCGGATACGATCTCCTGCGAAACGCTCAAAGCCTGGTGCGAAAGAGATCGCGATCGTCGTTACCAGCTTGCAGCCTCGATCATTACATTCGCGCGCCGCCTGGAAGCGAATGGCCCACTGGCTTGGTCTGAGCAAGCGAAAGCACTTTTCGCGGGCGCGCCCGATCCTAAAGATGTGCTGACGGTGCTCATTGATCGATTCCGACCGACGAGCTGGGGTGGCTCATATGCTGCACTGGTTGAGGCAAATGCTCGATTGCTGGACAGCCTGGCGTCGCATGTTCCCCCTTCCGTTATGCCTTTCGTGACTGACGCAAAGGCCCAACTTGCGCAAGAGGTTGCGGAGGAGCGGCAGAGGGAGACGAAAAGAGATCGAGAGCGGGATGAGCGATTTGAATGAGGAAGAACGACTAACAGGCTCAAAAGGCATCCCCTCATTTAAGAGTGACGCTGCCGGCAGGCCGCCTTTGCGCCGCACAACTCAAGGACATCGGACGTTCGCCTGGTCTATTTGACCAACGTCCGGTGACCGCCTAAGAGTGGCCCCATAAGGTCGCCATAGCAGATGGCCGCTTTGGCCGATCAACGGACTGTGGTGACGGGTTGCTCGTCGGCGAGGCTGTGTGGAAACGCTCGGGAATTTCGGCGGCCACGGGTCGGATTCAGAAATTCTGGCTGCTAATTTCGAGTTTTCCAGGTGGCATTCAGAATAAGGCCGGCAAAAGGGCCCGGCTAGGCCTGGATCGCGGCCATCAACCCCTCAATTCCGATGATTTTCATCACGCGTTTCATGTTGTAGGCAAGAACATGCAGGCTCATTTCGGTACTGACCCGTTCCAGGGTTCGGGTCAGGAAATGCGTCGCCCCCATCCATTCCTTCAAGGTTCCAAACGGATGCTCGAGGGTTTGCCGTCGCGTACGCATAGATTCAGGTTTTTTATCGAGGCGTTTCTGCATCGCTTCCAGGCTCGATTCATATTCGCCGCGAGCGACACGCCGATAGGGGCTTGGCGTACATTTCTCCTTCAGTACGCAGCGTGGGCAATCGGAGCTCCAGTATTTATGGATCAATGCGCCTCTCTCAATGGTTGAGAAACGCCAGATTAGTCGGCTGCCGGCCGGACACTGATACTCACCAGACTCTGGCTCGAAGACGAAATCCTCTTTGTCGAATCGGCCATTTGCTTTGGCTAAGGAAGTCATGGGCTTCGAAACGAACGGGGTGACGCCCGCTGCCTCGCAGGCGTGAATCTCTTCGCCGTGGTAATAGCCACGGTCCGCAATGACCTGGAGATCGGGCGTGTCCATCGCAACCTTGGCCTGCCTGGCCATTTTTGCCAACTGACGACGGTCACTGCCGATATTGGTGACCTCGTGGGCAACGATGAGATGGTGCTGAGTATCGACGGCTGTTTGAACGTTATAGCCCACCAACCCACGACTGGTACTAGTTGCCATGGCACGGGCATCCGGATCGGTGAGCGAGATTTGCCCGGTGGGCGACTGGTCCAATTGAGCCTGAATTTCCTTCAGTTGCTCCATCCTGGCCTTCAGCGTTGCCATCTTCTCTTTGAGTCGCGTCGTTCTCGCTTCGGCAATCTCGGCGGGCTGGCGATCTGCGGTATCCATCTCGGTCAGATAGCGCTCGATGCAACGGTCAATTTCCTGCATCCGCTTTTCGAGTTTTCCCCGCGTGAAGTTGCGGTCATGAGCGTTGACCGCTTTGAACTTGCTGCCGTCATTGGCCACAACCGCCTGGGCAAAGAGATTCAGCTGGCGGCACAGCACAATGAACTGACGGCAGACATTGCGGATGCCTTCGCCGTTGTCTCGCCTGAAATCAGCGATGGTTTTGAAGTCGGGAAAGAGTCTCCCGAGTAGCCACATCAATTCGATATTCCGCTGATCTTCCCGCTCCAGCCGGCGGCTCGATTGAATGCGATTCAGGTAGCCATAGACATAGAGCTTCAGGAGTGTTGATGGGTGATACGAAGGCCGCCCGGTGGCGGCTGGCTCGACTGAGAAACCCAGGCCGCCCAGATCGAGTTGCTCGACAAACAGATCAACAACACGGACCGGATTCTCCGCATCGATGTACTCGTCGAGCGATTCCGGCAGGAGCGTGATCTGCTGCCGATTGTCCCCCTCAATGAAGCGCTTCATGCCAGCCTCCAGACATCCATCGTCATAGAGGATCTAACGCATCAACCACCAGTTTGGAGTACACAGACAAGGTGTTTTCACACAGCCTCCGGCCTTTGCGGTCATTTAAGCAATCTTGGAAGAACGACTGCACTTCCGCCTATAACTGCCGTTTGCGGCTAGAAAAAGTCATCCGAATCTTGCTCATCCGCTGGCGTAGCAATCTGCTGCCAGTCGTCCGCAATTGCTTTCCAATCCACTTGGCGCTCGGCCGTCTGGCCAGAACTGTCTTGGCCTGACCAAACCGCCCAGAAATCCGGATCGTCTGATTTCGGCCGATGATGCTCAGGTAGCGCATTCATTTGCACCAATACCGGTAGCTCAGACGCCCAACCAAGGAGAATTGCATGTCGAGACGGCAGTGAAGGCAAATCGCGTAGCAGGCCGCGGAGATTGTCCGGCACCAGCTTGTGCACAAGTTCCTGGTCGCGGTCGTTACTGATGCGGTGCAACAGGTAGCTGTTGCACTGAGATAGCACGGTGGGCGACAGCTCGCTCGGGCGCTGTGAGGAAAGCACCAGCCCCAATCCAAACTTGCGGCCTTCACGAGCAATCTTCTCGAAAACCTGGCAGCAGATGGCAGCCGAGTTCTGATTTTCTGCATCGTCGTGGTAGCGCTTGATGAAAGTGTGAGCTTCTTCCATTACCAGCACGGTGGGTAGGGTCTTCCCATGGTTTAGCTTACGGAAGCGCTGGAGGGCTTCTAGCGTCATCCGGGCGATTACGGCGGTGATGATGTGTACCACCTCTGCGGGCACCAGCGATAGGTCGATGACAGTGACCGAGCCGTTTGATGCCTGGTTGTCGCCGATATAGTTGCGAAGCCAGTCATCCAATGTTAGGTCTTGGGCTGCGCCCGAGACGATCTTCATACGGCTATCCGACAGGAGTGTGCGGATACGCATCTGCATAGTCTCGACGTATTCGGAGACGCCGAGTTGTTCGGCTGTGGCTTCCACGTTTCGGAGAAACTGGTCGCCGCTGAAGGGGCGCGGCACGTCGGCATCGATGGGTAGAATATCTGTGTCGCTGCCGCCGAAAGTGGAGTGCGCAATCTGAATCAGAGACAACAGTTCGTCGATTTCCCCCCGGGTGAACTCGTAGGTTGGATATTGACCGCCGCGGGCATTAATTAAGGCAGTGAGATTGTTCCGAATAGAGTCGAGCACCAACTTTTCGTCGCCCGTGAAGGTATCCTGATCGCTTAATCCTTCCTGCCACTTCTTGAGTTTCTCCAGAAAGTTTTTGGGATGCGGGAACTTTGCCCATGGGCTACCGGAATTGCGCTCCAGTTGCAGAATACTGACCAAGGTTCGCAGATAGCGACGCATCTCATGGCTGGGCGTGACTGCTGCAGCAAAAACGCCTTCACGGACAGACCGCAATGCTTGTATCAAAGTTGGCCGCTGGGTCTTGGCGCTTGCCTGCGTAAAAGCTCCCCACTCTGCGCTGTTCCAAAACCAAAGTGGAATTTGCAGTTGCTCCACGCCAACGCCAGGTTCGACGGCAAATACCCGTACCTTGCTCAAGTCTCGGAAGGTGTTGGCGTACTCACCGTTTGGGTCGAGCACAATAAATCGTGCATTGGGGTCGGCACCGTCTCGTGCTTTACGGGCTTCGTCCATAGACCAACGAATCAAACCGGCGACTGAGCAGGATTTTCCGCTGCCGGTGTTGCCCAGTACAGCCAGATGGCGGCCAAATAGACGATCCGGATCGATTCTGACTTCGGCATTGGCTGCCAGCGGGCTGGTGCCGATCTGCACATGGCGGTTGTCGCCAGACTCGACGATGGCCCGTAGCTGGTTTTGCGTGGGTAATTGCACGGCATCACCTACGGTGGGATAGCTTTCCACTCCGCGCCGGAAGCGATAGGCATCTTTACCCATCATGTTTTTGCCCTGGTAGCCTAGTACCCCTAAAGGGTTGAGGCTCATCTTACGCAGGGGGTAGGGCAAGTCCACAAGGCCAAAGTCCTGCATACCCTTGCGCTTGGGGTACTGCGAGCGCTCAATCGTTATCCATTCGACTTGGGCGACCAAATGGCCGTCATCGCTAGGGATAAGCACATAGCCGTTGATGCGCGGGAAGGGACGCGGTGTGCCGGTATTGAGCGCTACGCCGTCTGGTGCCTCAATATCGAGTAGCACCTTGATTTCGTCGGGTGAGACAAAGTCAACGGTGCCGATGCGCAAGGAGTCAGCATAGGCCAAGGGCGACAAGCTCATACCAAGTCGCTCCCGTCGAAGGCATCTGTTTCAGCCACCGGCCGCTTGGCAGGTGGCTGTTCGGCCCCCATGCGCTGCTTCAGTAAATCACTCATACGGAAGGTGGTTTTATCGATGGCGGACTTAGGCAAGTAATTTTCGGTTAAGTTGGTGAGGTCTGCTAATGCAGGGCCGATCAACAAGCTGATCTGGGAGGGACGGCCCATCTCGCGGTAGGTTTGCATGATCCGACCGAGTGGGTCGTCATAGGAGATCACCACAAGATGCGTCGAGGGGATGGTTAGCATGTCGCGGATGACGCGGTTGATATGCTCGTCGCCAAAGCTGTACCCGTAGGTCACCAAGGTGCTGTTCGGTCGGCACACTGCAGCAGCAAGATCACGAAAGAGCTCGACATAGGGGTAGTCGGCGGTTTCTCTGTCCTTGGCAGCGTTGGGGTAGATCATCAATTCATGCGCCGTAGCGTCGCCTAAGCCCGGCGCCTGAAAATAGGGTTCAACGCTGGCAGCTCCAAACGGCAGACCAATGCGGCGAATGTCCTTGCCTGTTTGTACCCAGTCCACGGAGCCGTGCAGCTTGGTGTAACGCGCCACGCCTTCCAGATAGCGCGGCTCGCCGCGAATGCCGGGAGGGTTATAGTGCATGTCGAGATCCATCCGCGAGGAGCGGAAAATTGGCATCAGCTTACCTAAAAAGCGATCCAGCAAATGCAAGCCAGCCAACTCGGCGCCGGCCTCAATTAGTCGGTCATAGTTGGTAGTGAAGATGTTCAGGCGGTCGCGAACCCCTGTCCGGCTAGCAAAGCTCATTAGAAACGTTACTAGTGTGTTGAACGCTTGCTCACGTTTCTCTTCCTGGGCGCTCGCAATGCCTGCCTCACTTGCCAGAATCGACTGAGCGAAGGCTTGCATGCCGGTTTGCAGTTCCTGCCGCAAGGCTGTGGACTCATCATGCTTTTGCAGAATTTCCAAGCCGCGCAATAGCTCATTGGCAACACGCAACTGATCCTCCAGATTGCCATGTTCGCGCCCGGCAGCCTCTCCCGCCTGCTTAGCGGCATCATTGATTTCGGTGTGGTAGTGACTGAGCGTTAGAGCCCCCATACCTGCAGCGCCTTTTCCGGCGGCAAGGTAATGCACGGCATGAGTCAGACCAGAGCCGGCAAGCAGCGATAGATGCTCCGATTGGAACAGGGAAGTCAACCAGGGCTCGATGCGGTTGCGCAGATCCCTGTGTCCGAACTCTTCAGTGGCCAACCAGGAAGGGAGCACGGTGTCAGCGCGCAGTTTGAGTTTATCGCCGTCGACAATGAACTGCATTGGTATGTAGTCATCTCGAACCTTAAGAAGGTTCAGCGGTTCAATATTTCTACTCATGTCAGCAAAATCCTATTTTTTAATAGCCGGAACAGAGACTTCCCAGTTCGCATAAGACTAGCATGATGACATTCCGACAGAGGTTTATTAACGACCGTAATAGGGCGGTAAAAAGACTCACGTGAGAACGCTGAGCACTGTCGGCTTTGGCCGAAGTGCCTTCTGCTGCCATTGGCATGAGGCCGGATCTCGGCCGAAGCGGCTGTTGGCCAAATACGTGGAGTCGGGCTGCAACCTGCCGCTTAACTGCCGTACAGCCCTGAACTGCCACGAAAGACAGTATTCCAATCAAGCGAATGCGAAGTTCGTGCCCAACCCCTACGTAGGGTTCTTCGGAACTCCAACAGCAGGTAACTGAGTCAAGCCGCCCTTAAGCTCTTGCAATGGGAAATAGCTTCCTCTCCACATTAAAAGGACAGTTGACCTGAGCCTGCATGCGACGATTTGCCACATTCTCAATTCTGGAGAAATCTTTAGTATCCGCGCCGCACACATCAAACAGGTCTCTGAATACCCATTTAGGGGCCAAACTTTGCGGGGAAACGATGACTTATTCGGATCTGATAAAGCGCGGCAGCCTGAAGCCGCTCCATCTGGCCATGCTACTGGCGTTTACCCACGGCGCGCTGGGCAGCGAGGCGAAGCCGGCAGTACTGGACGAAATCAGCGTCACCGCCAGCTCGTTTGGCCAGCCGCTCGACCTGAAGCAGAAAAACCAGACGGCCAGTCGCCTGGGGCTGAGCATCAAGGAAACGCCTGCCTCGGTGACGGTGGTGGATCGCGAAACGATGGAGCGGCGCGGCATCGACAACACGCAGGAGGCGCTGAAAAGCGTGCCAGGTATCACCAGTTCATCGGCGCCCGGTTCGCCTGGTTCGGTGTTCTATCGCGGTTTTTCCAGCGCCAGCGTGACCCAGTTATTCAACGGCATCACCGTGCAGTACGACGCCATTGCGGCGCGTGCAGTCGATAGCTGGATCTACGACCGGGTCGAGGCGATCGGCGGTGCCTCGAGCTTCCTCTACGGCGCAGGCGCCGTCGGCGGCACGATCAACTACATCACCAAGCTAGCGCATCGCGACGGCAATCACACGGAGTTCAAGGCCGGCTATGGCCGCTTCGATGCCACCCAACTGGCCGTGGGTACGAACCAGGTGCTCGACGAGCGCAACGCGGTCCGCCTCGATGTGAACCGCGACACGATGAACGGCTGGAGCGATGGAACCAAGCGTGAAGCCTGGCAGGCCGCCGGCTCCTGGCTCGTCGACCTGACGCCCGCGTTGCGCCACACGCTGGCCCTGGAATATCAGAGTGAACAGGTCGATCGCCCGTACTGGGGCACGCCTATCCTCAAGCCGGTGGGCGACCGCATCCGCATCGACGAGGGCACGCGCTTCAAGAATTACAACTCGCAGGATGGCATCTACGAGCAAACGGTGCGCTGGGCACGTTCCATCCTGGAATTCAAGGCGACAGACCGCCTCAATCTGCGCAATACGTTCTATCACTATGATGCGTTGCGCGACTATCGCAACGTCGAAACCTATGCGTTCAACGCCACCAACACCGCGGTGACGCGTTCCAACGCCCTGCTGCAACGCCATGACCAGACGCTGAACGGCAATCGTCTCGAATTCACGCTCGACAGCAGCCTCGGTGGGCGCAGCAGCACTTGGGCCGGCGGCATCGACTACAGTGTCAACAAGCAGACGCGTTTCCCGCTCTCGGTTAGCGGACCGTTCGGCAGCGTCGATCCCTACAATTTCTCGACCGAAAATTTCTTCAGCCTGCCCGGAGTGACGCCAGGCTTCAATCCGGACCGGACGAACCGGGTAAAGACCTTGGCGCTTTTCCTGGAAAACCGGACTTTCCTGACCAAGGATCTGTCGCTGGTGACTGGATTGCGTCACGACAGCATCGATCTGGAAGTGACCAATCACCGCACCGTTTCCGCCACCAACCCGGCCTACTTCGAACGTCGCTACACCCCGCTCACCGGTCGCCTGGCACTGGCCTACGACCTGACGGACAACGCCAATGCGTACGTTCAGTACAGCACGGCCGCCGACCCCCCGGCCGGCATCCTGACCACGGCCTCATTCACCCAGGTGCGGAATTTTGACCTGACGACCGGCAAGCAGTGGGAAGTGGGCAGCAAGTTCAGCTTCGCCGACAAGCGAGGCAACGGCACGCTGGCCTATTACGAAATCACGCGCCGCAATATCGCGGTCAGCGACCCGGCGAATCCGGGCACGACCATTCCGGTCGGCCAGCAATCCTCGCGCGGCATCGAACTGGCGCTTGGCTACCAGGTGACGGGCAACCTCCAGGTGGCCGGCAACCTGTCGCTGGTCAATGCGCAGTACGACGAGTTCAACGAGACCGTCGGCGGGGTTGCCGTGTCGCGGGCCGGCAATCGTCCGACCAACATCCCGAAACGCGTTGCCAACCTGTGGCTGACCTACAGCCCGCTGCCTGCCATCGAGCTGGGTGCGGACCTGCGCTACGTTTCCTCGCGTTATGCCGATACGGCCAATACGCTGAGCGACGACGCCTACACCCTGTTTGGCGCCTCCGCGAGCTACAAGCTGGACCGCACGACCCGTCTTGTCCTGCGCGGCAAGAACCTGACGGACAAGATCTACGCCGAAAGCTTCTCGGGTACCAACATGGCCTACCTGGGCCAGCCGAGAACGATCGACATCTCGATCCAGACCAGTTTTTAAGCACAGCTCCGGCGTGAAGCGAACGCTTTTTCTGACCCATCGCTGGCTGGGCATCCTGCTCTGCCTGTTCATGGCGCTTTGGTTTTTATCCGGCGTCGTCATGATGTATGTCGGCTATCCCAAGCTGACGCAACAGGAGCACCTGCAGCACTTACCCGGGCTGACTGGCAACGGCTGTTGCATCACGGCGCAAGCAGCGCTGGCCGCCCTGCCGCCGGGCAACCCGCCGCAGGGTCTGCGCCTGACCACGACGGGGAGTGGTCCGGTCTACATCGTGACGCTGGGCAAGAACCGCTTTGCGGCGGTCGACGCCCGGGCAGGGAGCGTTTTGCCGATGGTCGAGGAGGCGCTCGCCCTGAGATCCGCCGCCGTTTTCGCACCGGGCCAGTCCCTGCGCTATCTCGGTCAGATCGCCGAGGACGCCTGGACGCATTCGCGCGCGCTGGATGGGCATCGCCCCTTGCATGTTGTCGAGGCTGGCGATGAGCGACCGACGCTGCTCTATATCTCCGGCTCGACCGGTGAGGTCGTGCGCGATGCCAGCCTGACGGAGCGGCGCTGGAACTGGGTCGGCGCCTGGCTGCACTGGCTGTATCCCTTGCGCGGCGGCAGCTTGGACGCCTGGTGGACAGAAATCGTCATCTACCTGTCCGTGGCATCCAACGTGCTCGGTGCGGTCGGCCTATGGGTCGGCATCCTGCGCTGGCGCCGCCGGCACTATGCCAATGGCAGTCACAGCCCTTACCGGGCGCCGCTGGCACGCTGGCATCACTGGTCCGGCCTGGTCTTCGGTGGGCTGGTGGTGACCTGGATACTGAGCGGCCTGATGTCGATGAATCCCTGGAGGATTTTCGACAGCGGCGCGGTCCGTCCGGTGCGCCAGTTGCTGCAACTCTCGCCGAGCGGCCTGGACAGCGCAGACCAGCTCGCCTGTCTGCAGCGCAACGGTTTCGAGGCCAGCGAGCTGAGCTGGACCCGGCTCGGCGATACAGGCTTCATACTGGCGCGCAATGCTCGGGGCGAGAGTCACCTACAACCTGAAACGCAGTGTGCACCGATCGCCAGCCATGATTTCCCTGCGCTGGAGCAGGCAGGGGCCGCCTTGCTGCCGGGTGCCCGCGTCATCGGCACAACAATTCAGCAGGCCTACGACTGGCATTACTACGCCCGGGAAGAGCACACGATGAGCGGTCATCAGGAGCGTCCGCTACCGGTGCTCAAGATGCAGTTCGACGATTCCGCCGAAACATGGCTTTACCTGGATCCACGCAGTGGCGCAGTCGTTCAGCGCAGCGACCGGCTGGGGCGGGTCAAACGTGTGCTGTTCGCCTTGCTACATAGCTGGGACTGGGCGCCGCTGCTGGCCAACCGGCCGCTGTGGGATGTCTTGATGGTACTCGGCAGCCTCGGCGGCTTCATCGTCAGCGTCAGCGGTGTATTGCTCGGCTGGCGGCGCCTGATGCGTAGAGGTTGAAGACGTAGCCGTGCCACGCTGGCCAGCCCCGCTGCTGGTGGTATTTGTCAATTTACATTCCGCTCGGGGTCTGATGGCGCATCGCCTGCTGTCGGTTTCCAATGAAACCGTTTCCCTGATGGTCAATTTCATTGCGGCGCCGCCGCAGCATCAGCGGCATAACGGCTGGTAAAGGGCGTATTGCCGCCCGAGGTCGGCTAAGGTTGAACTGCTCGCGTAGGCTTTCCGGAAGGTTTCAGAGTAAACCAGCCATTTAGATGACCGCTCTGCAGGATCGGTGACCGGCGACTCCTGGCCGGGAGTTCGCGTACCAACACGATGCCAGAAAGCTGTTGCTGAGTACAATGGCGTAGTTCTCCCTGCTTTACGAGGTATAGGCCGTGACATTCAACGATCTTGACATTAAGTGTTTAGTCCCACAGTGTGGTGGTGTAATTTATAGCCAGCTACGGAGGGATGAGTTATGGGACAGGTACTCCACGGA
>NZ_JBDIYD010000024.1:0-22571 GCF_039649255.1 Dechloromonas sp. ZS-1
CCGCCAGGCTCCCCATTCAAAGCCCCCTCGGCAACAGCCGCAGGGGGCTTTGCCGTTTACTCACTCTCAAACAACTCAACCCCCAAGCTACAATTCGCCTGGCATTGACACAACCTTCCGCCAACGGGCGTTAAGCCAAAAATACCGGCGATTTCCGCTGATTTCACTCAGTGACTATGCTAGAATTCGCGCCGGCGGGTCTCCCCGCATTGCAGGGTGGTGAACCTGGTCAGGTCCGGAAGGAAGCAGCCACAGCCATTTACTGCAAGTGCCGGGGGTTAGGCTCGCCATTTTCATTTTTGCTTTGGTGTGGGGCGCATGAGTTATCAGGTTCTTGCACGCAAGTGGCGGCCGCGCAATTTTTCTACGCTCGTCGGGCAGGAGCATGTTGTACGTGCTCTGACGCACGCCCTGTCTGAGCAGCGCTTGCATCACGCTTATCTCTTTACGGGGACGCGTGGGGTCGGTAAAACGACCATC
The DNA here is from genome assembly GCF_039649255.1 of Dechloromonas sp. ZS-1. Lineage (NCBI taxonomy): Bacteria > Pseudomonadati > Pseudomonadota > Betaproteobacteria > Rhodocyclales > Azonexaceae > Dechloromonas > Dechloromonas sp. ZS-1. The sequence continues at coordinate 481 of NZ_JBDIYD010000024.1, forward strand.
GCCCGTATTCTCGCCAAATCCCTGAACTGCGAACAAGGTATTACGCCGACACCCTGCGGTGTCTGCACGGCTTGTCAGGAAATCGATGCCGGCCGTTTCGTTGACCTGCTCGAGGTGGATGCGGCGACCAATACCCGTGTCGATGAGATGCGACAACTGCTCGAAAATGCAGTGTATGCCCCGACACGCGGGCGCTTCAAAGTCTATGTGATCGACGAAGTGCACATGCTTTCCAACTCGGCCTTCAATGCGATGTTGAAGACCTTGGAAGAGCCGCCCGAGCATGTGAAATTCATTCTCGCGACGACCGATCCGCAAAAAATTCCCGTGACGGTTTTGTCGCGCTGCCTGCAGTTCAATCTGAAGCAGATGCCGGTTCCGGCCATTACCTCGCACCTCGCGCATATTCTCCAAACCGAAGGGGTGGCATTTGATCTGCCCGCTCTTGGGCTGATTGCGCGTTCTGCGGCGGGGAGTATGCGCGATGCGCTTTCCTTGCTGGATCAGGCGATCGCTCATGGGGCAGGGCAGGTCGATGAGGCTCAGGTGCGTGCCATGCTGGGCACGGTCGATCTGGATTATCTGTTTTCCATCCTGGATGCGCTTGCTGCTGGCGATCCGGGGGCGCTATTGAGTGTGGCTGCTGATCTGGCGATTCGCAGTCTTTCTTTCTCTGCCGCCTTGCAGGACCTGGGGGCTTTGCTGACGCGCTTGCAGATTGCGCAGTGCGTGCCGGCAGCCCTGGATGAGGACGATCCTGAACGCGCTTCGTTGCTGCGCTTTGCAGAGGCGTTTTCCCCTGAGTTCGTCCAGCTCGCTTATCAGATCGTGAACGTAGGTCGGGTCGAAATGTCGTCGGCGCCGGATGAGTATTCCGGATTCGTGATGACCCTCCTCAGATTGCATGCTTTTCGACCGTCGACCGTCGCCGAAGTAGTGGCATCTGCTGCGCAGCGGGTTCGGGAACGCCCGGCGGTATTGGAACGTTCCTCCCCCTCTCCGGTGGCTGTTAAAGCGCAGCCTTTGCGTCAGCCCGTTTCAGATGTGAGCCGTGCCCCCGCTCCCGTAGTCCAGACTGCGGTTCCCTCTCCGGATGAGGGCGTGACGCAGCGGCCGGCACCGTCGGTCCGGGCGCAGCAGGGTGATGATTGGCACGATATCGTGGCCAACTTGCAGATCAGTGGCCTGGCCCGCGAACTGGCGCAGCATTGCGAACTGCGGACATTGGATGAAAACACCTGTCTGCTGCGCCTTGCGCCCTCGCATGGTCATCTCCAGATGAAACCGGCGCCAGACCGTCTGCAGCAGGCCCTCTCGGACTATCTCGGTCGCCCCGTCGTGGTTCGATTCGAGGTGGCGCAAGTCGAGGCAGATACACCTGCTGCTGCCGCAGGGCGCGAGCGTCAGGCGCGCCAGGATCAGGCTGTTGCCTCGATCGAGCAAGACTCTTTTGTACGCGACGTGATTGAAACATTCGATGCGTCGCTTGTTGATTCGTCTATCAAACCCATCGCCTAACGGAGAGTATCAAGATGATGAAGGGTGGTATTGCAGGCCTCATGAAGCAGGCCCAGATGATGCAGGAAAACATGAAGAAGGCCCAGGAGCAGCTGGCTCAGGTCGAAGTCGAGGGTCAGGCAGGGGCCGGGATGGTCAAGGTGGTGATGACCTGTGGGCATGATGTCCGTCGCGTGAGCATCGATCCTTCCGTGATGGATGACCGCGAAATGCTGGAGGATCTGGTTGCTGCGGCCGTGAACGATGCGGCCCGTCGCGCAGAGACGGTCAGTCAGGAAAAAATGTCCGGCTTTACCTCCGGCCTGAACCTGCCGCCGGGCTTCAAGCTTCCGTTCTAACTCCGTGGCAACCCCCTCCGCGGTTGAAGGGCTGATCGAGGCCTTGCGCTGCCTGCCGGGTGTCGGGCCGAAGTCTGCTCAGCGCATGGCCTATCACTTGCTGCAACGGGAGCGCGATGGGGCCTTGCGTCTTGGCGAGGCTTTGTTGCACGCATTGAGCGCCATTCGCCATTGTCGGCAGTGCAATACCTTTTCCGAAACCGAAGTCTGCGAGCGTTGTGCTTCGCCGGCCCGGGATGCATCGCTGCTGTGTGTGGTTGAGACGCCGGTTGATCTCAACATGATGGAGCAGACGCTTGCCTATTCAGGGCTTTATTACGTCCTGATGGGGAGAATTTCCCCCCTGGATGGCGTTGGTGCAAGGGAAATCGGTGTTGAGCGCCTGATCGAGCGGGCTACGGATGGCCTGGTCAAAGAAGTGATTCTGGCTACCAATTTCACTAACGAGGGTGAGGCGACCGCGCACTACATCACCGCAAAGTTGAATGCACGGGGGATTTCAGTCACGCGCATTGCGCGCGGCGTGCCGGTTGGCGGTGAACTTGAATTTGTCGATAGCGGCACGCTGGCACAGGCCTTTCGAGAGCGGAAGGCTTGTGGCGGCTGACAGTACGTCTTTCGATGTCGTATAATTGAGTGTTTATTTTTTAATCCCATCCAATTCCTTTAGGGGTCAGCGATATGAGCGAACAAGGAAAAGTGGACTGCGGACGGCGGCGTCTGATCGTCGCAACCGCAGCCGTGGGCGGGGCAGGTGCCGTTGGCGCGCTTGTTCCGTTCGTCTCCAGCTTGCTTCCTTCCGAGCGTGCAAAAGCAGCAGGTGCACCGGTTGAAGTCGACATCAGCAAGCTCGAGGCCGGTCAGATGATGACGGTCGAGTGGCGTGGCAAGCCGGTGTGGATCATCAACCGCACCAAGGACATGCTCGACACTTTGCCGAAGCTGGCTGATGCCGTTGCTGATCCGAAGTCTGAAAAGAACCAGCAACCGGACTACGCCAAGAACGAAACCCGTTCCATCAAGCCTGAAATCATGGTGGTCGTCGGTATTTGTACCCACTTGGGCTGCTCGCCGTCGCAAAAGTTCAAAAAGGGCGGTGAAGAAGGTATGGGCGGAGAGTGGCTGGGCGGCTTCCTGTGCCCGTGTCACGGTTCCACCTTCGACTTTGCCGGTCGCGTTTTCAAGGCAAAGCCTGCACCGACCAATCTCGAAGTGCCGCCGCACGTGTATCTCTCCGATGCACGTATCCTGATCGGCGAAGACAAGAAGGGGGCTTAACATGGCTGGCGGTACGTTCGAAAAATACAAGTCCGATGGTTCCCTGGGTGGCAACGTCCTGGAGTGGGTCGATGCCCGCTTCCCGCTGACGGCCAGCATCAAGGGGCACCTGACCGAGTACTACGCGCCGAAGAACTTCAACTTCTGGTATTTCTTCGGTTCCCTGGCGCTGCTGGTGCTGGTCATCCAGATCGTCACCGGTATCTTCCTGGTCATGCACTACAAGCCGGATGCCGCCCTGAACGCCAATGGCGTGCCGGTTGCTTTCGCCTCTGTCGAATACATCATGCGCGATGTGCCGGGTGGCTGGATCATCCGCTACATGCACTCGACCGGTGCTTCGGCTTTCTTCATCGTGGTTTATCTGCATATGTTCCGTGGCCTGCTCTACGGTTCCTATCGCAAGCCGCGTGAATTGACCTGGCTGTTCGGCGTCGGCATCTTCCTGGTGCTGATGGGCGAAGCCTTCTTCGGCTACCTGCTGCCGTGGGGTCAGATGTCCTTCTGGGGCGCTCAGGTGATCGTCAACCTGTTCTCGGCCATCCCCATCATCGGTCCGGACCTGTCCATCGTGATCCGTGGTGACTTCGTCGTTGGCGATGCCACCCTGAACCGTTTCTTCTCCTTCCACGTCATCGCTTTCCCGCTGGTCCTGCTGGGTCTGGTTGCCGCCCACGTTCTGGCGCTGCACGAAACCGGTTCCAACAACCCCGACGGCGTCGAAATCAAGGCGAACAAGGACGAAAACGGCATTCCGCTGGATGGCATCCCGTTCCACCCGTACTACACGGTCAAGGACATCGTCGGTGTGGTCGTCTTCCTGATGGCCTTCTCTGCGGTCATGTTCTTCGCACCGGAAGGTGGCGGTTACTTCCTGGAAACCCCGAACTTCTACCCGGCTGACCCGCTGAAGACCCCGCCGCACATTGCCCCGGTCTGGTACTTCACGCCGTTCTACTCCATCCTGCGTGCCGTGACCTATCCGCTGTTCGGTCTCGATGCCAAGTTCTGGGGTGTGGTGGCAATGGGTGCCTCCGTGGTGATCTTCGCCTTCCTGCCGTGGCTGGATCGTAGCCCGGTCAAGTCGATCCGTTACCGTGGTCCGATCACCAAGGTCATGCTGACCATCTTCGTGATCTGCTTCCTGATCCTCGGTTACCTGGGTACCTTGTCCCCGTCCCCGATGGGTGAACTGGTCTCCCAGATCTGCTCGGTCTTCTACTTTGGTTTCTTCCTCGGTATGCCGTGGTGGTCCCGCATGGACAAGTTCAAGCCGGTTCCTGACCGCGTCACGATGAAGTGAGAGGATGCCTAACATGAAAAAATTTCTGATTGCATTGCTCTTCGCCCCGCTGATGGCATTTGCCAGCGGTGGCAATGTGCACCTCGACAAATGGCCGGGCTCGGTGAGCGACAAGGCAGCACTGCAAAACGGTGCCAAGCTGTTCGTGAACTACTGCCTGAACTGCCACGGCGCGTCCTACATGCGTTACAAAAACCTGATGGATCTCGGTCTGACCGAACAGCAGGTCAAGGACAACCTGATGTTCACCGCCGACAAGATCGGTTCGCTGATGGCGGTTGCTGCCCGCTCTGACGAGCAGAAACTGTGGTTCGGTGCGACCCCGCCGGATCTGACCATCCTGGCACGTGCTCGCGGTGAAGCGGGTAATGCCGGTGCTGGTGCAGACTGGCTGTACACCTACCTGCGTTCTTTCTATCGTGACGACAACCGTCCGACCGGCTGGAATAACGTGGTGTTTGAAAACGTTGGTATGCCGAACCCGCTCTGGGAACTCCAGGGACAGTTTGAGCTGAACCACGAAACCCACAAGCTGGAACAACTCGTGCCGGGCAAACTCTCTCAGGCTGAATACGACAAGTCGATTTCCGATCTCGTCGGCTTCATGGTCTGGATGGGTGAGCCGCAACAAGAGTTCCGCCAGAAGCTTGGCCTGATCGTTCTCGCCTTCCTGGCTGTTCTGTTCGTAGTGGCTTATGCCCTGAAGAAGGAATACTGGAAGGACATCCACTAATCATTCTTTGATTAGCTGACGGCATCGCGGGCTGGTTTCCCAGCCCCCGATGCCGAATCGCATTTTGAGGGTTACCCAAATGATGAACCTCTACTCGGGCACGACCTGCCCTTTCAGCCATCGTTGCCGCATTGTTCTGTTCGAAAAGGGCATGGACTTTCAGGTGATCGATGTCGACATGTTCAACAAGCCGGAAGAAATGGCCGCGATCAACCCGCACAACCGTGTGCCGGTGCTGGTCGAGCGCGATCTCGTCCTGTTTGAGCCGAACATCATCAACGAATACATCGATGAGCGTTTCCCGCATCCGCAGCTGATGCCGGCCGATCCGATCATGCGTGCCCGTGCTCGCCAGTTGCTGGTGGGGATGGAGCGTGAAATCTTCTCGCACATGGAAGTGATCGAGAAGAACGCCAAGGGTGCCGATAAGGCACGCCAGGAAATCCGCGCTCGCCTGACCGAAATCGTCCCCATCTTCAGCAAGCAGAAATTCATGCTGGGTGATGACTTCTCGATGCTCGACGTCGCCATCGCCCCGCTGCTGTGGCGTTTGGACCATTACGGCATCGATCTCGGCAAGGCTGCTGCCCCGCTGATGAAGTACGCCGAACGCATTTTCAGCCGCCAGGGTTTCATTGATGCCCTGACGCCGTCTGAAAAGGCCATGCGCAAGTAAGGCATGGAACTGCCGTCCACCAAGCCCTATTTGCTGCGCGCCATCTGGGAATGGTGCTGCGACAACGGCTTCACGCCGCACCTCGCAGTCACCGTCGATGGCCGTACGCGGGTACCGCGCGAGTTTGTCCGTGATGGGCAGATCGTCCTCAACATTGGCCCGACTGCCACCAACAAGTTGCAGATGGGCAATGAGCTGATCGAGTTCCAGGCTCGCTTTGGCGGTGTCGCGCGCGAGCTGTCGATTCCGATCGAGCAGATCAGCGCCATCTACGCCCGTGAAAACGGGGCCGGGATGGCGTTTGATATCGAGGAAAGCCAGATCCCGGATGCCGGTGCGGATGCCGAGCCGGCGCGCCCCGATGATGAACCGCCTCCGGAGCCGCCGCGCCCCGAAGCAGGGCGTCCGAAACTGCAGCGCATCAAATAAGGTCGATTCCGACGGTCGACGCACCAGAATGGGGAGATTTCCGTGAGGAAACTCCCCATTTTTCTGTCAAGTCGCTGATTTTCATGGGTGGCATGGCTGTTGCTCAACAGCAGGCCAGGAGCGAAAACCATGAAACGTGACGTGAAATCCACCTGTTGTTATTGCGGGACCGGCTGCGGTGTCCTGATCGAAACCGAACACGACCAGATCGTCGGTGTGCGCGGCGATCCCGATCATCCGGCCAACTTTGGCCGCTTGTGTACCAAGGGTGCCACCCTGCATCTCTCTGCGCCCGCCAGCGCCCGCCTGCATTACCCCATGCAACGCCCGACACGGGAGGCCGAGCCGCAGCGTCTGGATTGGGATGCCGCCCTGGATCAGGCGGCCGCCCGCTTTGCCGCAATCATTCAGGAACACGGCCCGGATGCCGTGGCGTTCTACATCTCCGGCCAGTTGATGACCGAGGATTACTATGTCTTCAACAAACTGGCCAAGGGCCTGATCGGCACCAATAACGTCGATACCAATTCCCGTCTCTGCATGTCCTCGGCGGTGGCCGGCTACAAGCAGACCCTCGGGGTGGATGCGCCGCCGTGCGCCTATGAAGATATCGATCACGCCGATTGCCTGCTGATTGCCGGTGCCAATCCGGCGGTAGCGCACCCCATCGTTTTCCGGCGCATCGAAGATGCCAAGGCCGCCAACCCCAATCTGCGCATCATCGTGGTCGATCCGCGCCGTTCGGAGACCGCCGAGATCGCCGACCTCCACCTGGCCATTCGTCCCGGCACCGACATCGCCTTGTTCAACGGGATGCTCAACATCCTGATCCAGGAAAACCTCATCGATCCCGCCTACATCGATGCCCACACGAGCGGCTTCGAGGCGCTGGCCGAGATCGTCCGCCGCTATCCGCCCGCCGTGGTCGCCGATACCTGCGGGATCAGCACGGCTGACCTGATGCAGGCCGCCCGCTGGTTCGGGCAAAGTCCGGCCAGCCTGTCGCTCTACTGCCAGGGCCTGAACCAGTCGGCGCATGGCACGCACAATAACGCAGCCCTCATTCATCTGCATCTGGCCACCGGCAAGATCGGCAAGCCGGGCGCCGGGCCGTTTTCCCTGACCGGGCAGCCCAATGCCATGGGCGGGCGTGAAGTGGGCGGGCTTTCCAATCTCCTCTCTGCCCACCGCGACCTGGCCAATCCGGCCGATCGGGCCGAGATGGCGCGTTTCTGGGGCATTCCCTATGTGCCGGCCAAACCGGGCAAGCCGGCGGTCGACCTCTTCGAGGCCCTGAAAACCGGCGAGATCAAGGCCGTCTGGATCGCATGCACCAATCCGGCGCAGTCCCTGCCCAACCAAGCCGCTGTCCGCGCCGGCCTCGCTGCGGCGGAATATGTTGTCCTGCAGGAAACCTTTGCCAATACTGATACCGCCGCCTATGCCGATCTGCTGTTGCCGGCCACGGGTTGGGGTGAAAAGCATGGCACGGTGACCAACTCCGAGCGTCGCATCACCCGCGTCCGGCCGGCGGTACCGCCGCTTGCCGAGGCACGGCACGATTGGGAAATCGTCGTCGATTTCGCCCGGCGCTTGGGCGCGCAACTCGGCCATGCCGGCGCGGCCACCTTGTTCCCCTATGCCGACGCCGAAAGCATCTTCAACGAGCACCGCGAAAGCACGCGCGGGCGTGACCTCGACATCACCGGTCTTTCCTATGCCGTGCTCGATGCCCGCGGGCCGCAGCAATGGCCTTTCCCGGCGGGGGCGAGCACCGGGGCGACGCGTCTGTACGAAAACGGGCTGTTTCCGACGGTCGACCGTCGGGCGCGCTTCGTGCCGGTTCAGCATCAGGCCACGGCCGATGCGCCGGATGAAACCTACCCGATCAGCCTGCTCAGCGGGCGCATGCGCGATCATTGGCACGGCATGAGCCGGACCGGCAACGTGCCACGCCTGTTCAACCTTGAGGATGAGGCCATCCTGGCCATGCATCCCTGCGACATGCGTCACCGCGGTTTGAGCGACGGCGATCTGGCCCGCGTGTTCAATGCGCGGGGCGACCTGGTCGTGCGCGTCGAGACGCGCCCGGGGCTGATCAAGGGACGCGCCTGGATGCCCATGCACTGGGGCGGGCAGTTCATGAACACGCCCGGCGTCAATGCCGTGGCTTGTGATGCGACCGATCCCTACTCGAAACAGCCGGAATTGAAGCATGCCGCGGTCGAGATCATGCACGCCGGCCTCGGTTATCCGCTCGCCGTGGTGCGCCGCTGTGCCGATCAGGCCGAAGCGCTGGCGTTGAAGGCGGCGGCAGCGCCCTTCATGGCGCGCTTCCCCTATGCCAGCCTGACCCTCTATGGGCGCGGTACGCCGCTGGTGGTGTTCCGGGCGGCGACGGCCCAGACGGTCGACGCCGATTTACTGGCCGAAATTGATCAATGTTTTGGACTGAGTGGTGCGGTCGATGCGATCGTCTACCACGATGCCCGGCGCGGGATCGACAAGAAGGCTGTCACGGTGGATGGCACGCTCTTTGGCGTGCGTCTGGCCGGGGAAACCCTGGCCCAGACCTGGCTCAAGGCCGCGATGGCCGAGGATGCCCTGGACAGCAGCCTGATGCGGTTTGTCCTGGCGCCGAGCGCCAAGCCGCCGGTCGCGGTGGCCGCCCGCAACATCGTCTGCAAATGCGCCGACATCAGCGACACGCAGATCCAGGCCGAACTGGCGGCCGGTGCCGATCTGGGCAAACTGCAGGACAAATTGAAATGCGGCACCTTTTGTGGCGGTTGCCTGCCTGACATCAAACGGATGGTGGCAGAATACGGCGCCCCGCAAACGGTTGCGGCATAAGTGTAAAAAAAGAGGAGACCGTCATGAGCTATGGCCACTACATCAAGGAACTCGGGCGCGGCGCCGAGGGTTCGCGCGACCTCACCCTGGAGGATGCGCGTCAGCTCTATGCCGCCATGCTCGATGGCGGTGTGCCGGATCTCGAACTCGGCGCCATCCTCATTGCCCTGCGCGTGAAAGGGGAGGCGACCGAGGAAATGCTCGGTTTCATGCAGGCCATCGATGCTCATCTGCATCGTTTCGACAACCCGCAGGGGCGCGCCCGGCCGGTCATCCTGCCGACCTACAACGGGGCGCGCAAAGAGGCCAACCTGACGCCGCTCCTGGCCTTGTTGCTCAAGCGCTTTGGCGTGCCGGTCCTGATTCATGGCCTGATCGAAGGCTATGGCCGCGTCACCACGGCCCAGATCTTCCGCGAACTCGGCATCCTGCCCGCCATTTCGCCGACTCAGGCGCAGCAGCAACTGCGTGAGCAGGGGCTCAGCTTCGTGCCGCTTTCCGCCATCGCCCCGGGGCTGCACCAATTGTTGTCGTTGCGCGCCCGTATGGGGGTACGCAACAGCGCGCACAGCCTGGTCAAAATGATCAACCCGTTTGCCGGGGAAGCCGTCCTGCTCGCCCCGGCCACGCACCCGGACTTCATTGCCCTGATGCGCGAATTGCTCATGGCGCGGGATAGCCGTGCCCTGTTGCTGCGTGGGACCGAAGGCGAGCCCTTTGCCAATCCGAAGCGTCGTCCGCGCCTCGAATACATCCACGACGGCCAAGCCGATGTCTTGTTCGAAGGGGAGCACGAGAGCCTGCGTGCCTTGCCCGCCTTGCCGGACGGGCTGGATGCGGCGGCCACGGCGGCCTGGACGCGCAAGGTGCTCGAGCATCAAATGCCTTTGCCCAAGCCGCTGGCCGATCAGGTGGCCTGTTGCCTGGTCGCGAGCGGCTATGCGACCGATCTGACCCAGGCCAAGGCCCTGGTGGCCGTCGAACTCTGCGGCGGCTACGGCGGCGGCAACTGAAAGCGTGCGCCGGGGCTGAGTCACTCAGGCGTCGGCGAAGGTGGCCGCAATCAACTGGAATTGCGCCTCTTGCCGGAGGAAGGCCTGCACGACTTCCGGATCGAAGTGACTGCCGCTGCCGTTCAGAATGATCTCGCGGGCTTTTTCATGCGTGAAGGCGGGTTTGTAGACGCGTTTGCTGATCAGTGCATCGTACACGTCGGCCAGCGCCATCAAGCGGGCTGAGAGGGGAATGGCAGCGCCCCGGAGTCCTTCCGGATAGCCGCTGCCATCCCATTTTTCCTGGTGCGAATAGGCGATTTCCTTGGCAAAGCGCAGGAAATCGACCTCCATGCCCAATTGGGCCTCGGCGTGGGCGATGGCATCGCGCCCCAGGGCCGCATGTTGTTTCATGATGGCCATTTCATCGCTGTCGAACGGCCCCGGCTTGAGCAGGATGGCATCGGGAATGCCCACCTTGCCGATGTCGTGCAGCGGGGCTGATTTGAAGAGCAGGCCAATGGTCCGCTCGTCCAGCTCGCGCGCATGGTCCGGGTGGCTGGCGAGATCCTCCGCCAGGATGCGCACGTAATGCTGGGTGCGCCGGATGTGATTGCCGGTCTCGTTGTCCCGCGTTTCCGCAAGTGAAGCCATGGCCAGGATGGTCACATCCTGAATTGCCTGTACCTCCAGTGTCCGGCGCTGCACCTCCGCCTCCAGATAGGCGTTGCGATCGCTCAGGAAGCTGGCTGCGGCTTTCAGTTGCAGATGGGTGCGGATGCGGGCCAGGACGATGGCCGGTTTGATCGGTTTGGTCAGATAGTCGACGGCCCCCAGCGTGAGCCCGGTCTCTTCATCAGTTTCCTCGCTCTTGGCGGTCAGGAAGAGGACCGGGATGTCGCGCGTCACGGGGTCGGCCTTGAGCTGCCGGCAGACTTCGTAGCCGTCCATCTCCGGCATCATGATGTCGAGCAGGATGAGATCCGGGCTGGGCTGAGTGCGCGCCAGTTCGAGGGCGCGGCGGCCATGATTGGCCACTTTGACCCGATAGGTATCGCGTAACAGCGCGTGCATCAGGGCCAGGTTTTCAGGGGTGTCATCGACGACCAGGATCTGGGCCGGGGTGGTCTCCATACTGCCTCCGTCAGGCGGGCGAGAGGTGGGGGGCGAGGAGGCGGGTGGCCTCGTCGAAATCGTAGTTGCCGATGGCGCCGGCGATGCGCGGATAGGCGTCGCCAAAGCGCTGGCGCAGGGCAGCCTGATGTTCGGTAAGCAGGTCTGCGGCAAGCGGGTCGCCTTCGCGCAGCAGGGTTTCCAGTTGGGCCAGCAGGGCCGGGGAGGCGGGCGGAGCAGCGGGTGTTGCCGAGGGCACGCGTGCGAGGGCGTCCTCAATGGCACCGATCAGCGCCTGCAACTGGGTGCGGCATGCGGTGATCTGTTGCCGGATCGCCTCGGGCGGCAAGGTGTTTGTCTGGAGTGTGTTTTCCAGTTCGGCAGCCAGGGTCATCAGATCATTTGCCCCGATGTTGCCCGCGACGCCGCGCAGGGTGTGCGCGTGACGGGTGGCGCTGCCCAGATCTCCCGAGGCATAGGCAGCCTCGATCAGGTGATCGGCCTCACGCTGGTTGGCCACAAACTTGCGCAACATGGTTTGGTAGGCAGCCTGTTTGCCCAGCACACGCTTCAAGCCGGCCTGGGTGTCGAGACCCGGAATGTCGGGCAAGACTGGGGTATCGGCACTGCCGTCCGCCATCCCTTGAGGGCGAACCGCATGCGAGGGGGTGAGGTGTCGGATCAACAAAGCAAAGAGGGCCTCCGGCTCAATCGGTTTGGCCAGATGCTCGTCCATGCCGGCATCCATGCAGCGCTCCCGGTCGGACGGCATGGCATTGGCCGTCATCGCGATGATCGGGGTTGCCCGGTAAGCCGGACGTCCGCGCAAGGCCCGCGTGGCGGTAATGCCATCCATGACCGGCATCTGCATGTCCATCAGGATCAGGTCATAGGAGGCCTGATCAGCCAGTGTCAGGGCGGCCTGGCCGTCGTTCGCGACATCGATTTGAGCGCCGCTGTCGGCCAGCAAGCCGAGGGCCACTTCCTGATTGAGCTCATTGTCTTCGACGAGCAGGATGCGCTTGCCGGGCAGCAAGCCGGCAATGCCGCCGCTGGGCAGGGGCGGGCTGCTCCCTGGCGCCGGGCCGCTCACGCCGAGCGTCCCCGCGATGGCCTCAAACAGGAGGGAGCGGTTAACCGGCTTGATCAGCGTGGCAGCAAAGCCGGCATCGCGTGCGGCATGGGTTGCCTCTTCACGGCCAAAGGCCGTCACCATGATCAATTTGGGCGTTTGGGGCAATCCAAGCGCCTGGATCTGGCGGGCGGTTTCGATACCGTCCCAGCCCGGCATCTGCCAGTCGATCAGCGCCAGATCGTAAGGCTGTCCGGCAGCGACGGCAGCCTCGATGGCCGCCAGCCCGCCGGGCCCATCCGCCTGCACGTCCGTGTTCAGGCCCATGGCCCGCAGATTGGCCCCCAGCGCCGCCCGGGAACTGTCGTTGTCGTCGATGAGCAGGACACGCCGCCCTCGGATGTCGCCCGCCAGAATACGGGGTTTTTCAGCCTGGCAACTGAGGATCAGTTGTGCCGTGAACCAGAAGCAGGCACCTTCGCCCGGGGTACTGGTCACCCCGATCTCGCCCCCCATCATTTCCGCCAGGCGCTTGCTGATCGCCAGGCCCAGCCCGGTGCCGCCATAGCGCCGGGTCGTGGAGGTGTCGGCCTGATGGAAGCTCTGGAAGAGTTTTTCCTGCTGAGCGCTGCTCAGGCCGATCCCGGTGTCGATCACGGCAAAGCGGAAGCGGTAGGCCTGCGGTCCGATCTCCTGGGCGCTGACCTGAATTTCGATCGAGCCGGCTTCCGTAAATTTCACGGCATTGCTGCTGAAATTGACCAGAATCTGGCCCAGGCGCAGCGGATCGCCGAGCAGGCTGCCGGGAACGCCGGGGTCGATGTTGAAAATCAGCTCCAGCCCCTTGGCGCTGGCCTTTTCCTGGATCAGATTGGCCACATTGTCGAGGACGCTGTCCAGTTCGAAGGGAATGGTCTCGATTTCCAGTTTGCCGGCTTCGATCTTGGAAAAATCGAGAATGTCGTTGATAACCCCGAGCAGGTGCTGACCGGAGTGATTGATTTTGTTCAGGTAGTCGCGTTGCTGGGCGGTCAACTCGGTTTTGAGGGCCAAATGCGTCATCCCGATGATGGCGTTCATCGGCGTCCGGATTTCGTGGCTCATGTTGGCCAGGAAGTCGGACTTCATCTGGGTGGCCTGCTCCGCCATGTTCTTGGCCTCACGGAGCGCCTGTTCGGTCAGGCGCTGGGCGCTGATGTCCTGAATGACGCCGACCCAGCGTTTGTCCGCAAGCTTTTGATGGTGCAGCTGGGCATGAAAGCGGACCCAATGCTGGCGTCCGTCCGGCCAGGCGATACAGGCATCGAACTGCCAGCGCGTGCGCGTCTCCAGGTCTTCGAAGAAGCTGCGGACCGGGTGGGGCTGGTCTGTCTCGCGGAACAAGGCCAGCAAATCGGCCAGCGGCGCGTGGAAGTCGCCGGGCATGCCACGGACCAGCACGGCAGCGCGTTCATCCAGATGGACCTGTCCATCTTCGGGGGTGTATTCGAAGACACCGAGGTCAGCGGCCTCTTGCGCCAGATCGAGGCGGCGGGAGGTTTCCTGGATGGCTTGTTCGGCAGCACGCCGGCGGGTGATGTCGCGGCTCACGCAGACCACGCGCTCGACGCGACCTTCGCCGTCCCGTACCGGATAAAGGCTATGGTCGAAGCATTGCGCCCCTTGCTGATCTTCGAACAAGGCCGGAGTGCCGTCGCTGACCACCTTGTCGAACCAGGTTTGGCGCTCGGCCAGAATCTCGGCGGCCAGGAGGGCAAAAATCCGCTGGCCGAGCAGCGTCTCCGGCGAGCTGCCCAGGCTGCGGGCTGCCGCTTCGTTGATCCGGAGAATGTGGCCCGCGCGGTCGAGAATGCAGACAAGCAGACCCGGGGCCGCGATGATGGCCTCGATGTTTTCCTTGGCAGCCTGCAGCGCCGCCAGCATTTGCCGACGTTCCGTGATGTCCTCGAAAATCCAGATCGCCGCCCGCGCATAACCTGGTACCTGAACCGCGGTGCCCTGCAGGCGTCCCCAGAACACCCCGCCATCGTTGCGGCGCAAGGGCCACTCCAGCTCGCCATGGCCGGTCGCCAGCAATTGTGGCCGGATCAGCTCGGCGAAAGCCTGGTAGCTTTCTTCCGACTGGAAAATCTGTGCGGTGGGGGCGCCCAGCAGCGGCTGCTCTGGGGTGTTGACGAAGGTATTGAGGAAATTGCTGTTGGCCCGGATGAAGCGCCCATCCCCGCTGAAGCCAATACCGACGGGCACGTTCTCGAGCAGGATGCGCTGTTCTTCAGCCAGCGCGACGATCTGGGCACGCTGGGCGCGGCTGGCCGTGATGTCTTCGACATAGCCGTTGTACAGCGCGTCGCCATTCTCCTGAACCTGCGGTGAGGCCGTGCTGTAAATCCAGCGCTCCATGCCGTTGATATTCAGCCGCAGTTCGGTGGCCCACGTCACTTGGCGGGCCACCGCGTCGGCCAGGACGGCTTCGTACGCATCGCGGTCCTCGTCGGTGACATAGCGGAACAGATGACGCCGGTCCTGGGCCAGTTCTTCCGGCTCAATGCCCATCAGTTCAGCGAGTTTGCGGCTGTAATAGGTGGCATGGCGTTGACCGTCGGGCTGGCAGCGTAACTGGAAGACCCCGATCGGCGCATGATTGGTGATCTGTTCCAGGCGCCGCTGAATACGGAGCGCTTCGCTGCGGTTGCGCAGATTGAGGAAGGCGAGCGCTGCGATGATCAGGGTGGCGAGCAGCCCGCCAAAGAGCGCCAGCGGCGCAATGCTGTCCGTCTTGTTTTGCCATGAAGGGCCGGGCAGGATCTGCAGGTGCCAGCGCTGCCCCGTGATCGAGATGTCCTGGCTGTAGCGCGCTGCTTCGGCCGCATCGGCGGCATCCTCGCCCACCCGGATCAGCGGCGTGCCTGTACCCGCCTGGCCTTCCCAGATGCTGAATTGCAGGTCGTTCGCCAGGGCCTCCTCGCGCGCATGGCTGATCAGGCTTTCCAGTTCGATGACGCCGAGGGCGAGGCCGCGGAACTGGCGCAGGCGGGCAGCGTCATCCTGCGGCAGGGGCTGGCTATAGACCGGTTGGCCGATGCCGAGTACGAGGCGGGTGCGGTCGGCCCGTCCCATCGCCACGGCGGCAGTAGATAAGGGCGTCCCCTGTTCGACGCTGCGCCGGATCTGATCGGCTTCAAAGGGGGCAACCGGCAACTGGCCGAGCTGGCCGTACAGATCGAGCGGGGGGGCGGAGAAAACCGGCATCAGCGAGCCGTCGCCGGCTTCGTCGCTCAGCTTGCTGGCCTGGTAGAGAATCAGGCCATTGAGGCCGGGCGTCCGTTGCAGGGCCTCCCCGGCATAGACCATGAATTCGCGTTCGCTCAGCTCGGGTGAGGCCTGCCAGAACCAGCCGCTGGCTTCGACAGTCAGGCCGACGCGGCGCACATCCTCAATGAGTCTTTCACCTAGGTGGCCGGCGGCGATCTGGAAACGCTCGCGGCTTTGCGCCGCATCGAGATGCTGCAGAAAACGGCTGCTGGCGAACGAAGCCAGGCAACCGAGCACGACAATCAGTGCCGGCACCCAGTAGTAAGCCGGAAAAAGCCGTCTTTTTCTTTGCATCGCATCTCCTTGTTGAGAGCGCCTCCCATGCCATCAGATTCACTTTAGCATAGATGGTTCATTTGGATGCTTTTGGTGTATTTGGCGATTTGTCTCGCACCGGAATGGGGTGGCTCGCCCATAAATGGTGCGCCGGGACCATGCCGAACAGGGCGGATCGCCGCCAAATCCGGCTTTTCGGGGATGGCACAGGCTTTGCTGTAACTACGCCAGAATCAGCGAACAGGTCGCCAACGGGGGCGGCAGGATGGCAACGAGGTCATGCGCTGGATGAATTGAACACCTGACGGTGTACCAAGCAACCAGGAGCCCCATCATGAATACCTCTGCTGCGAAACCCAAGCTGGTCCTGATCGGCAACGGCATGGCCGGTGTCCGCACTCTCGAAGAGCTGCTGAAGATCAAGCCGGATCATTACGACATCACGGTCTTTGGCGCCGAGCCGCATCCCAACTACAACCGCATCCTGCTCTCGCCGGTCCTGGCGGGCGAAATGCAGGTCAAGGACATCATCCTCAACGAGCTGGAGTGGTATGCGGAAAACAACATCACGCTGCATACCGGCAAGACCATCCGCACCATTGATCGCGTGCACCGCAAGGTGATCGCCGACGACGGCACCGAGGAAAGCTACGACCGCCTGCTCATCGCCACCGGCTCGACGCCCTTCATGCTGCCCATCCCGGGCAACGATTTGCCGGGTGTGATCGGCTATCGCGACATCAAGGACACCGACGAGATGATCGATGCCGCGACCAAGCACACGCACGCTGTGGTCATCGGAGGCGGCCTGCTCGGTCTGGAAGCCGCCAACGGCCTCAAGCTGCGCGGCATGGATGTGACGGTCGTGCATATCGGGCCCTGGTTGCTCGAACGCCAGCTCGACGAAACCGCCGGCAAGATGCTGCAGCAGTCGCTGGAAGACAAGGGCCTCAAGTTCCTGCTGCAAAAGCACACCGAAGCCCTCATTCAGGGCGAGAGCGGTCGCGTGGCCGCCATCCGCTTCAAGGACGGCATGCAGATTCCGGCCGACCTCGTCGTGATGGCCGCCGGTATCCGCCCCAATTTCACCCTGGCCGAGCAATCCGGTATCTACTGCAACCGTGGCATCGTGGTGAATGACACCATGCAGACCTACGACCCGAAGATTTACGCGGTCGGCGAGTGCGTCAGCCATCGCGGCATCGCCTACGGCCTGGTTGCGCCGCTTTTCGAGCAGGCCAAGGTCGCCGCGAACCATCTGGCCGGCTACGGCATCGGCCGCTACACCGGCTCGGTGACCTCCACCAAGCTCAAGGTGACCGGCATCGATCTCTTTTCTGCCGGTGAATTCATGGGCGGCGAGGGCTATGAGGAAATCGTCCTCAACGACCCCTACGGCGGCGTTTATAAAAAGCTGGTGATCAAGGACAACAAGCTGGTCGGCGGCGTGATGTACGGCGACACGGCAGATGGTCCCTGGTATTTCCAGCTGCTGAAGGACGGGCGCGATATCCACGATATCCGTGATTCCCTGATTTTCGGCCAGAGCCTGGTTGGCGACGTGGGCCATGCCGGCAAGAGCAAGGCCGCCGAGATGCCGGATTCGGCCGAGGTGTGCGGTTGTAACGGCGTGACCAAGGGCACCATCGTCAAGGCGATCAAGGAAAAAGGCCTGTTCACGCTCGATGAGGTGAAGAAGCACACCAAGGCGGCGTCGTCCTGCGGCTCCTGTGCCGGTCTGGTCGAGCAGATTCTGGCTTCGACCATCGGCGGGGCCTACACGCCGGCCGCTTCGGACAGCAAGCCGATGTGCGGCTGTACCGACCATTCCCACAAGGCCGTGCGTGAAGCCATCGTCAGCCAGCACCTGACTACCAAGGAAGCCGTCTTCTCCGGCCTCGCCTGGAAGACGCCGGATGGTTGCGACAAGTGCCGTCCGGCGGTCAACTACTACCTGATCTCCAGTTTGCCGCAGGAAGCGCAGGATGATCCGCAGTCCCGCCTGATCAACGAACGCTCGCACGCCAACATCCAGAAGGACGGCACCTATTCGGTCGTGCCGCGCATGTGGGGCGGCCTGACCACGCCGGCCGAGCTGCGCGCGATTGCCGATGCCGCCGAGAAATACCAGGTGCCGACCGTGAAGGTCACCGGCGGCCAGCGTATCGACCTGCTTGGCGTGAAGAAGGAAGACCTGCCGGGCATCTGGGCCGATCTCAACGCCGCCGGCATGGTCTCCGGCCACGCCTACGGCAAGTCGATCCGCACCGTCAAAACCTGCGTCGGCGCCGAGCACTGCCGCTTTGGCACCCAGAAGTCGATGGACATGGGTGTCAAGCTCGAGAAGATGCTCTTCGACATGTACGCCCCGCACAAGGTCAAGCTGGCTGTCTCCGGCTGCCCGCGCAACTGCGCCGAAGCCGGCATCAAGGACGTCGGCGTGATTGGCGTCGATTCCGGCTACGAGCTCTACATCGGCGGTAACGGCGGCATCAAGACCGAAGTGGCGCAGTTCCTGTGCAAGGTGAAGACCGACGAGGAGGTCATGGAATACTCCGGCGCCTTCCTGCAGCTCTACCGCGAAGAAGGCTGGTATCTGGAGCGCACCTGCCACTACATGGAGCGCGTTGGCCTCGACTACATCAAGAGCAAGATTCTGGAAGACGAAGAAGGGCGCAAGGCCTACTACCAGCGCCTGCTCGATTCGCTCAAGGACGCCCGCGACCCGTGGGAAACCAGCCGCGAAACCAAGCCGGTCAAGCAATTCATCCCCATCGTCCCGGTTGCGGTCGACGCCTGAAAACCCCCAGAAACGAGGAAAACAACATGAGCCAATGGAAACTGATCTGCCCGCTGGAAGACATTCCGCGTCTGGGTTCGCGCATCGTCCGTCCGGAAAAGGGCGGCGACATCGCTCTCTTCCGCACTGCCGACGACAGCGTCTTTGCCCTGCACGACAAATGCCCGCACAAGGGCGGCCCGCTCTCGCAGGGGCTGGTGCATGGCCGCAAGGTCACCTGCCCGCTGCACAGCTGGAACATCAACCTGGAAGACGGCCACGCCGTCGCCCCGGATGTGGGCAGCTGCAGCAAATTCGACGTCAAGGTCGAAGCCGGCCAGGTTTACCTGAGCGTTTGAAATTCAGCCCTTTTCGACGGTCGACCGTCGGAAAGGGCGTGTTTTGATCTGTTTTGCGGCGGCACCCGGCCGGGGCCGCCGCGTCTTTTCCCGCATGAAAAAATTCCCTTCCGGCGCCCTGAGGCGCCCACTCCTCATGCCCGCTGATCGCCTGAGTGCGATCGAATTCGTGGACATGATGCTGCCGCCCCGTTTGCACCTCGACCTGCTGATCTCTGGCGGGCCGACCGAGCCGGATCACCTGACCTCGATTGCCGGCGTGTTCAACGTGGCCACGGCGCTGGCCTACCTGCACCGCGACGCCCGCGCCATCCCGTTTTACGAATCCGCCGGGGCCAGCCTCATCGACATCGCCCGCCGTGGTCTGCCCGACGATGCCACCGTCCGACGCCTGATTCGCGCCTTCAACGCCGCCGAAGCAGACCTCGCCGCCTGCGGCCGCCTGGAACTGCTGCGCGCCGTCCAGCTCGTCCGCCAGCAAATCCACAGCGGTCAGGCAACGCCGCTGCTGGCAGCGTGAAGGGGGCGAGGGGCTTCCCCTCGCGTGCTGCACCTTCCCCCGCGTGCTGCGGCTGATACACCGGCTTTCTTGCGTCAGACCCCGTTCAGTCAGCCCCCGTTCAGCAGGCTAAGCCCGTCCGCCATCAAGCCAGCGGGCTTTCCGCATCGAAGCGGGTTGTGGGCACCGTCTGGCCGACGCTCTCCGCATCCCGGCTGGGGGTGCCCAGCGTGGTGTGGAGCGGGATGACCCCGGCCCAGACCGGCCAGCCCAGGTCTTCATCGTCATCCTTGACGCCGCTGTCGCGCACCTTGGCGGAGGCTTCCGTGAGGGGAATGCGCAGGACGCTGGTGGCGTTCAGCTCCTTGGCGTTGATCGGGCGCAGCGTATCCCAGCGTCCGGGGTACAGGCCCTCGATCAGCGCGGTCAGGCTGCGCAGTTTCTCCTCTTCATCCTGAACCAGCTCGAACTGGCCGTAAATGACCACCGAACGATAGTTCATCGAATGGTGCATGGCCGAACGGGCTAGCACGAGGCCATCGGCCAGGGCGATCGTGATGCAGGCCTGGCCGGTGGTCAGGGCCTGCAGCATGCGCGATGCCTTGGCACCGTGGATGTAAAGGGCATCGCCCTCCCGCCAGTGAATGGTGGGAATAGCGTGCACCATGCCGTCAATCTGGAAGGCAACGTGGCAGATCACCGCCGCATCGACGATGGCGTGAATACGCTCGGTGTCGTAATGGGCGCGCTCGGGTTTGCGGCGGACGCGGGTGCGGTCGGAGGGAGCGGGGTTGGGGCGCATGGTGTCAGCTTTCATCAGTGGGTCGATGGCCTGACTTTAAGCAAGTCGTGGTACCGTTGTTAGTGCCACAAAATGAATAGTTTATGGAGCCACGATGGAATTGGACTGGTTGCTTGCGCCCCCGTTGCCGGACAGCCTGCCGCGGCAGCGTGTGCTCTACCTGCGACTGCGCGATGCCATTCTGTCCGGCCGGTTGATGCCCGGTACACTGCTGCCAGCCAGCCGCAGCCTGGCGGCCTCCCTGAACATTGCCCGCAACACGGTTCTGTTTGCCTATGAGCAACTGAGCGCAGAGGGCTGTTTGATCTCGGATCGTCAGGGAACGCGGGTAGCCTCGCTGCCCGCCATGCCCATGCCGCCCGCTGCCGCCGGCCCTGCCGTTGCGGCCGGTTTGCAACTCTCTGCCCGCGCTTTGGCGGCCTGCCAGTCCGGGCCGCCCGGCGAGATTGCCGCCTTGCCGTTTGCGCCGGGCACGCCGGACTACGCGGCCTTTCCGTTTCGGACCTGGCGGGCCTGCCTGGAGCGGGCCTGGCGCGATGCCGGATGGCGCCAGCTCGGGTATGCCGCGCATGGCGGAGACCCCGCCTTGCGTGCGGCGCTGGCGGCGCATCTCACCACCGTCCGGGGGCTGGCGGTTGAACCGACGCAAATTGTCATCACCAGCGGCACGCAGGCCGCCCTGGACCTCTGCGCCCGCTTGCTGGCCGATCATGGCGAGATTGCCTGGGCCGAAAACCCCGGCTATCTCGCCGCCCGCGTGGCCCTTGGCCTGGCCGGCTTGCGTGTGCACCACGTGCCGGTGGACGCCGAGGGCATGGCGGCGGGGGAGGACGACTGGCGGGATCACCCGCCGCGCCTGATCATGGTCACGCCCTCGCATCAATATCCGACGGGCCGTGTCCTGCCGCTGTCGCGCCGGTTGGCGCTGATCGAACGCGCCCGTCAGGCCGGGGCTTGGATCATCGAGGATGACTACGACAGCGAATTCCGTCGTGCCGGCCCGGCGCCGCCTGCGTTGTTCGGCTTGCAGCCGGATGCGCCTGTGGTCTACATCGGCACCTTCAGCAAAACCCTCTATCCCGGCCTGCGTCTGGGCTATCTGGTCCTGCCGCATGCCATCGCCGCCGACTTTGCGCGTGCCTCGGTGCAGGCGGCCCGGCTGGGGCAGGGCATTGAGCAACGTGCCCTGGCCGATTTCATCGAGCGGGGCCACTACACCACCCACCTGCGCCGCATGCGCGCCCGCTACGCCGCCCGTCAGGCCGCCTTGCGCGCAGCCTTGAAAGCCGAGTTCGGCTCGGACGTCGCGCTCTCGGGCGGCGAGGCCGGCCTGCATCTGGCCATGTGGTTGCCGGACACATGCAGCGACCAGCGCGTGGCCCAGGCCGCAGCCGTACTCGGCCTGGGGGTGCGCGCACTGAGCAGCTACACCCGCCCGCCGATGCGATGTAACGGCCTGGTACTGGGCTACGGCAATCTGGCCGAAGGCATGCTCGACGAAGCCGTACTACGGCTGGGTGTTGCGGTGCGGACGGCCACCGCACCGCCGCCGGATACTCGGTAGCAGGAGGGCTCACGCATCGGACTAGGTGCGCTCAGCGCGGGCGGGGAGGTGGGGTTGCTTGGGGCGGGGTTATGACAGGCAGCTTGTTACAGAATTACGGGTATTTGAGTGACTCAAATCGACCCTAAGCGGAACTTGGCTGTAAAACTGGCAATCTCGGCAATGCGTTCTGAAGCGGACAATGCAGTTGGACGA
>NZ_JBDIYD010000025.1:0-10580 GCF_039649255.1 Dechloromonas sp. ZS-1
GAACTTGGCCTATGGTCTTCAAACGTAAGGCACTATCGAAGGAAGGGGCTCGCAACTCCAAGATGGATTGGCCCTGCTGGACTCTAATCGGGCTAATGCATCAGTTCGTCTCAGTGCAAATGCTAAATGGAAATAGTGCGATCAAAACCTAGTTGCTTGCTATTTTTGTAGCATTTGATGAATGCCTTTTTATTCAAATAGATACGACTTTTGTCATGCTAGACGACTATGGTCGGGCTAGGGTATGATTCGTGCCAATTGTGCGCTGCACACATCGGTTATGAATTGGAGGATCTCCTGTGGTTAATTTCGAAACGCGTTCCGCTATTGCCCTTGTTCTGAGTCTTGGTTTAACTGCTTCGGTAGTGGCCCAGGAGGCAACTACTACGGCTCAGCCGTCTGCTGATACGCAGCAAGCAGAATCCTCCGCTACGAATTGGGATGCAGGAAATTCCTCGTTTGGCAACGGCGGTGTCTTTGGGGCTGCCTCGACGGATAATGCCGGTATTTCGCAACGCTCGGCTGCTGCTGCCTATCAATTGGGTGGCGCGGGTGTGGCCTCTTCTGGCCGTTCGGTCGAAGGGAACATCCTGACGTCTCCAACACGTGGCCGTCCCATCCGTTTTGATAACGGCATTTTTGTTTATCCCTCGGCTTCCATTGGCTACGGTCGTAACGACAACGTACTGGGCACACAGACCAATAAAGTTTCGTCCAGCTTCTTTGTTGTTCGTCCTGAACTCGTTGGCGAAATCAAAACGCATGGTGACCGCTATACCCTGAGCTATCAGGGGAACTATGGTCGTTATCAGTCAAGTTCTGCTGATAATTTTAACCACCACGAACTGTGGCTGGGTGGCGATAACTATTTCACCACGCGCGCTCGCCTTGGTTGGGGCGTTGGCTATCTGGAGAAAAGCGATCCGCGCGGTTCAACGGATCGTGCATCGAGCACTGAGCCGGATCGTTGGCATGCCCCGATCGCACGTGTCTTGGGCATCTATGGTGCACCAGGCTCGATTGGCCGCCTGGAACTCGAAGGCTCCATGATGCAGAAGCGTTACGATAACAATCGCGCCACGACGATTGCTTCAGATGTTGATTTGAACACGGTCGCCGGGCGTTTCTACTATCGTTTCATGCCGAAGACCTCGGTGCTCTTCGAAGTGCGCAATACCTGGGCGGATTATGTTTGGGCTAACTCGACTCAGGATAATACCGATACCCGTTACTACGCCGGCTTCGTTTGGGATGCAACGGCAAAAACAACCGGTACCCTGAAACTGGGTCGTGCATACAAGCGCTTTGATGATGCCTCTCGTCAGGACGCGAGTGTTGCGAGCTGGGAGGCGAGTGTACGTTGGGCGCCGCTGACGTATTCGACGGTTGATTTGCTCGCTTCGCGAGCACCCCTGGACTCTACCGGGACGGGTAACTACGTTTTGAATAACGCTACCACGCTGACCTGGAACCATAAGTGGGCTTCCTATGTTTCGTCGCGTCTGAACTACGGTGTGATCAAGTCGGATTACAAGGGTAGCACCCGTGAAGACGATACCAAGAATTATGGGGTCGGTTTCTTCCATGAGTTGGGTTACCGCATGCGCGCTGGTATTGATTGGACCCGCACGGACCGTACCTCGAATGATCAACTTTATAACTTCAAGCGCGATGTCACCATGGTCACGCTTGAGGCTGTCCTGTAAGACATGACGGGAGTGGTTGTGACGGTTTTTAGGTTTTTGTGCTTGTTGGTATTTTCGATTGGGCTTGCATTTGCCCAATCGGATGTGCCGGTATTGAAGGGTGATGCTTTGCCACTGGCAACGGCGACGGGCTTGTCTGCCTATCGTTTGGCTGCTGGTGATGTGATTACCATTCGTGTCCTTGGTGAGGACGAACTCAGCAAGGAGAAAATTCGCCTGACCGATGCGGGTACCGTTCCCTATCCGGCGCTGGGTGAGGTGAAGGTGCTGGGTTTGACCCTCGGTGACCTGGAACGCATCATCACCTCTGGCTTGAAAGGGCGTTATCTGGTGAACCCCAAGGTCTCTGTCCACATCGAGGAATACCGTCCGTTTTATATTAACGGGATGGTGGATAAGCCCGGTGGGTATCCATTCCAGCCGGGGCTGACTGTGCGGAAGGCCGCTTCTCTCGCTGGTGGCTTCAAAGAGCGCGCTTCATTACAGAAAATTTTTATCATTCGTGATGGTGACCCGCAGCAGCGTTCTCAGCGTGCGGAATTGAATACACCAGTAATGCCCGGCGATATTGTCACGGTCGAAGAAAGTTTCTTCTAATCGCCTGTCGCTCGACTAACCATGCGCCGGCTCTGCCGGCGTATTACCTTTGACTTGACTCATGACTCAAGAACACGCGGCCGATCACGCCAAGCATAAGCAGATTTTTCTCCATGATCCGTCGGATAACGAGGATAAGCTCGATATCGTCGAATACTGGCGGAGTATAACCAAGCGAAAGTACCCGATTCTCGCGTTTGGGTTGGCGGTCGCTTTGTTGGCTGCGGTTGTGGTCTTCGTCATGACGCCGATTTACCGGTCGACGGTAACGGTTCTGATCGAAGCCAATAAATCGAAAGTGGTGACGATTGAAGATGTCTATTCCGGCATTTCTCAGAACCGGGAGTATTTCCAGACTCAGGTCGAAATCATCAAGTCGCGTGAGGTGGCGATCAAGTCCATTTTGAAGCTGCGTTTGTGGGAGGATGAAGAATTCGATCCCCGCCCCAAATCTGATTCCTGGATCAAGTCTACGTTGGCCGCGGTGGGTTTTTCCGATGATCTCAGCGAGAAAGAGTGGAGCGATGACGCGCTCGCGGAGGCGATCTACACCAAGTTCTCGAAGCAACTGACAATCGAGCCGATTCGCTTGAGCCAACTTGCCAAAATCAGCTTTGAGTCGCGTAGTCCTGCGTTGTCGGCCAAAGTGGCCAATGCTGTGGCGGATGTTTATATCGAGAATGATCTCGATGCGCGCTACAAAATGACCAAGCAGGCGAGCACCTGGCTGCAAGAGCGTCTGACAACCCTGAAAAACAAGTTGGACGAATCTGAGCGTTCCTTGCAGGAATTCCGTGAGAAACAAGGGATTGTGGATGTTAAGAGTGCGGCTCAGAGTGGTGCCGGTAAGCAGATCGAAGAGGTGATGCAGCGTCTGGTCGAGGCCCGCATGAAGCGCGCCGAGGCCGAGAATGCCTATAACCAGATCAAAGCAGCGCCGAAGGGCGCAGATTTGAGTTCCTTGCCGGGCGTCATTCGTAATCCCATCATTGCCGAAGCTAAAAAGCAGGAGGCGGAGGCGGAGCGTCGTTTGTCTGAACTGGCTCAACGTTACGGGAGTGAGCACCCGAAGTACGTTCAGGCTGAAGGCGAGTTGAAATCAGCGCGCGATAACGTGCGTCGTCAGGTCGATACCGTCGTGGCCAGTGTGACGCGTGAATTCGAGGTTGCGCGTGGTACGGAACGCGCCCTTGAAGGCGTCTTGGGTGCTGCGAAGGGGACGGTGCAAAGCCTGAACCGCAAGGAGTTTGAACTGAACGTGCTGGAACGTGAAGTGGACTCCAACCGTCAGATGTACGACATGTTCGTCAAGCGCGCCAAGGAAACCAACGTCGCGGGGGATCTGCAGACGGCAATTGCCCGTGTGGTCGACCCCGCCGTGGAGCCCAAAAAGCCGGTCAAACCGCAGAAGGTGCAAATTATTGCCATTGCCTTCGTTCTGGGTCTCTTCATTGGTGTGTTGGCTTCCTTGTTGCTGGATCGCCTGGATAACACCCTCAAAACCTCCGAAGATGTCGAAGCCAAACTCAAGCATCCGCTGCTGACGACCTTGCCCTTGCTCAAGGAGGAAGAGACGCAGCGTACTTCGACGGCGCGAATCTTCCTGGATCAGCCCAAATCGCTGTACTCCGAAGCGATCCGTACGGCGCGTACCGGCGTGTTGCTCTCGGCCATCGACCTGCCCAAGCGTATTCTTTTGGTGACCTCCAGTCTGCCAGGTGAAGGGAAGACAACCTTCTCCATTAACCTGGCGATGGCGCATGCCCATACCAAGAAGACGCTCTTGATCGACGCTGACATGCGTCGTCCTGCGGTTTCAAAGGGCCTGGATCTCCAGGTTGGTGCCAAGGGCTTGTCCAATCTGGTTTCCGGTACCGCGACTCTGGCTGAGTGCGTGCAACCGGTTCAGGGCTCCAATCTGATGCTGATGTCCTCCGGCACGATTCCGCCCAATCCGCTTGAACTGTTGCTTTCCCAGAAGTTTAAGGACACGCTGGAGGCGCTTTCCGAAGAGTTCGACATCATCGTCATCGACTCGCCGCCGGTGGAGTTGGTCAGTGATGCGCTGGTGATTGCACCGATGGTGACGGGCGTGATTTACGTCAGCAAGGCGCTGGATACCCCGTACCAGCTTGCTCGTAAAGGCCTGCAGCGTTTGCGTCGTGCCGATGGCCAGATTCTCGGTGTCGTCCTGAATCGCCTCGATTTTGAGAAGGCTGAGAAGTACTATGGCGAGTATTCCGGTTATGGGAAATACGGCTATGGGAAGAATGGATACACCAATGGTTATGGTGCAGTTTATGGGGACGATACCGCTTCGTCTTGATGTGATCTGCCATGATTGATCTTCACTCCCATCTTCTGTTTGGTGTCGATGACGGCGCCGCGACTCTCGAAGAGTCGCTGGCGCTGGCCCGGCGCGCAGTGGAAGACGGTATCCACACGTGTGTTCTGACGCCGCATATTCACCCCGGGCGTTACGCCAATGTGCGTTCAGGCTTGGTCCAGCAAGTGACGCATTTTCAGAACGAACTGGATCACCAAGGCATTCCGCTGAAGGTTCGCCTCGGCGGCGAAGTCCGTTTGAGTGTGGAGTCCCTTGAACTGCTGCTGGAAGAGGAAATCCCCTTTCTGGGCACGGTGGATGGGTACCGTGTGATGCTTCTGGAGTTTCCGCATCAGATGATTCCGGTGGGGAGCCAGCAGTTCATCGAAAAACTGCTTCAGTTCAAAGTGCGTCCGCTCATTGCGCATCCCGAACGTAACAAGGCCATCATGGCTCAGCCGGAGAAGCTGGGGCTCTTCATCAATTTGGGCTGTTGGGCTCAGTTGACCGCCGGCTCCATCGCCGGCCGCTTTGGGGATGCAGCATACGAGACCGCGGTGACCCTGCTTGAGCGTGAATGGGTCCATGTCATCGCAACGGACGCGCATAACCTCGAACATCGCCCGCCGGTACTGAGCGAAGGGGTGCGTGCTGCGGCTGAGGTGGTGGGCGCTGCGCGTGCCCAACAGATGGTCGTTGACTGGCCGGCTAAAATCATCGGCGCATGACAACAGGCCGGCCGGTTAAGCCCCTGCATTGGGCATCACGTGTTTTCATGGGAGGGTTGGCGACCCTGTCCGCGCTCTCCGTATGGACGGCCTTCCAGTATGGGGTGGCGGACCTGCGCCAATTGGCACCGCGCGCTCGGCTGATGCAATGGCAATTCACGGATGCCCGCAAGGTCAGCTGGGGGGATCTTTCCGCTGTGCGTCATGAGTTGGCCGGGGTGTTGGCGACAACCCCCGGTGATCCCTTCCTGCATGAGAGCCTGGCCGGTCTCTACGGGCGACGTGCCGAGCTTCTGAACGGCTTGCCGAAGGTGTCTGCAGAAATGCTTGATGCTGCCATCGAGCACTATCGGATGGCGGTCGTGGCACGACCGATGTCACCCTATGCCTGGGCTAACTTGGCACTTGCCCTGAGCTATCGCAAGGGTGTGACGCCGGAGATGTGGGATGCCTTTGAAAGAGCAGCCCGTTATGGCAGTCGTGAACGATTGGTGCAACGGATTATTGCCGGGATTGGTTTCCAATATTGGGATCAGGCCTCGATGCGACAACGGGTGCTTCTTGTGCAGGTCGTTCGGGACGCATTGCCGGCCAATCAAGCCGATTTGATGGCGATTGCCAAGCAATATGGTCATCAGGATGTCCTGGCGCGATGATGGCGCCTCTTACATCGCCTGTTCTCTAGCCAGCTTTTCTTTGAGATCCCGCCAGAGGCGAACCTGTGAAGCGCCGCCTCGTTTGGCCGCCCCGCTGGGCAGCCAGAGATCGTCATCGTTGAAACTGTAAACAGGTTCCAGATCCGGACGTTGCGAGGCCGGTTTGAGTTCTCGTGTCAGATTATCGAGAATCAAGGGTTCGGCTTCCGGTGTCGGATAGTAGGCGAGGACCATGTGTGACTCCCCCAGGTCTTTGGCGCGGACATAGGTGATACGCAGGCGCTCGATGGGGATCCCCAGCTCTTTCAGTGACAGGTACTTGGCAATCGAGTAATCCTCGCAGTCTGCCCCGAACGAGGAGAGTGCCTCGACCGGTGTTGCCCAGTAGTCTTCCTTTCCCCAATGCACAATATCGTTGTAATACGGAATTTGATTGAAGAAGTCATTCATCTTCCGCAGGGTGAGGCTTTCCGCTTTGGGTTCGCTGCGACGCGCACCGGCTGCCTCGGCATTGCGCATGTCCTGAATCAATCGTTGCCACACGGTAAGACGCTTGGGGGCATCAGGGGAAAAGCGGCGGGCAACGTAATTGAACAGGTTGTCTGAAAAATCGACCAATCCCGCCGTGACCAACGATGTCGCGCCCAGGCAAACTAATCCGACAAGGAGGTTTCGTGCGCGTGCAGACAAGGTCGGTTGCTAAAGATGAAAGCTGGCATTGTACAGTCAGCATGACGTTGTCGGGTGAGGGGCGCTAAGGGCTTATTTCTTTTGGCATATTCCAAGAACTATGCGTTCGGAGTACATTGCCGCTTTGCTTGATTGAAAGCTCTTGCGTGCTGCAGTCCTTGCGTCCATTCCCCCTGATCGTTTCATTCGTGTTGGCGACCGGCTGTGCATCGGTTTTCGATGCCCCGTATATTGATCTCTCGGCAAGCCTGGATGCGCCGGAGATTATGGGTGAGGCTGTTGTCGAGGTTGTGCCGCCGGAATTGGATCCGGCCATGTTGCCTGCCGTGGTTGAAAAGCAGCATTACGACGATCTGTGGCTGCGCCTGAAGGCTGGGCTCAGTGTTCCCGAGATGGATCGTGATCCCAAGGTTCTGCAAGCCGCGCGCCGTTTTGCGCAGGATCGCTATCTGGAGCGTACCTCGGCCCGGGGCGCGGATTACCTTTTTTACGTTGTGGAAGAGGTCGACCGTCGCCAACTCCCCATGGAGCTCGCACTGGTTCCGTTTGTCGAGTCTGGTTATACGCTTGAGGCCAAGTCCCAAGCGGAGGCGCATGGTGCCTGGCAGTTCATCGAAAAGACCGGGCGGACTTACGAACTCGATATCGACCGTTTTCGCGATGAGCGGCGCTCCCTGATTGCATCAACACGGGCTGCGCTGGATTATCTGAGCGACCTCTATCGCATGTTTGGCAGCTGGCCCCTGGCAATGGCGGCATACAATTGTGGCGAAAAACGGATTCAGGCTGAAATTGACCGTGCTCGCGCCAGGGGCGTCAAACAACCCGGCTTTAATGACCTTGCTGCCGTGCTGCCTGTCGAGACGCGGGAGTATGTGCCGCGCATCCTGGCGCTGCGCCGACTGATTGCCAATCCCGCCGAATATCGCTTGAGCCTGCCTGCCATTCGTAATGAACCGCGCCACAGCGTCGTCGAAATTCGCCGGGATATCGACCTTGATCTGGTCATCCGGCTGTCGGGTTTGAGCCCTGCAGCATTCAGCGCCCTGAATCCTTCCATCAAGGCCCCGGTGATTCTGGGCGGCTACAAAACCCAACTCCTGCTGCCGCATGATGCGGCGCTGCGTCTCTCTCTGGGGATGGGCACGTACGCCGGTCCCTGGGTCTCCTGGCGCGCAATCCGGATCACCCGTCCGGCGAGCCCGGGTGAGATTGCGCGGCGTAACAGCGTGCCCTTAAAGCGCCTCTTGTTTGCTAATCCGTTACCGGACGGGCAACTCTACATGCCGGGTAGTACCCTGTTGATTCCCCTGAAGAGTCACGAACTGGGAACAGCGGATGTGCTCTCCGGCGGCGTGCAAGGTCCGGTTGCCATGGGGCAGTGTGGCGCCGAGCCCTGTGTAATGTCGCGTACCGGTACGTCAGTACCGCGTCTTGCCAATTGAGGATGTGACGTGGACGCCAATCAATACGTCGCCAATTCAAGGATCAGTCAGGCACGCATTCTGGTGCTGGAGTCCGATGACCTTGCCCTGGCTGCGCTGGAACACAGTTTCCTGCGCTTGGGGATTGAAGATCGGCACGTATGTGAACAGCCGGTCGAAGCCTTGCGTCAATGGCGTCGTGTGCAGCCGGATGTTTCCCTGATCGATGTGCAATCGGCTGACGGTGAGGGCTTCAAGCTTGCCCGGGATATTCGGCAAATCGACCCGGATGCGGCCATCATCATGTTCTCGTGCGAGGCGAGTTGTCACGATCTGCAGCAGGCACTTGAAATTGGTGTTGAGGGGTATCTGTTCAAACCGCTCGATTTCCAATTGTTGCGTGAGACCCTGGAGCGTGCGCTGGAGAAGCGCGAGCGCCTGATGGATCTGCGCATGGGGCGGATGGTTTTCGAGGTGGCCAACGAAGGCATCATCGTGACCGATGACGAGCCGCGCATTCTGGCGGTCAACCCGGCTTTTACCGAAATTACCGGTTATCGGCCAGACGAGGTGGTCGGGCGAAAGCCCAGCATGCTTTCCGCCGGCTATTCGACCTCCAGCTTTTATCGATCGATCTGGGAAACGCTTAAAACTCGTGGGCGTTGGTCTGGCGAAATCGTCAACCGACGCCGGGATGGGGAGCAGTTTTCCGAATGGCTCTCGATTGCCGCCGTGGATGGCGACCTGCATGGCTCCCGTCGCTATGTCGGCCTGGTCTCGGATATCACCGAGCGCAAGCAAGAAGAGGAGCGTATGCGCCAGCTGGCGCATTTCGATTGCCTGACTGGCTTGGCGAACCGGGTCCTCTTTTCGGAACAACTGCACCGTACGCTGGCGCGTGCAGAGCGTTATGGCGAGTCGATTGCACTCGTGTATGTCGATCTCGATTACTTCAAGGACATCAACGACAACTACGGCCATGCTGTCGGGGACGAGGTGCTGCAGGTCCTGGCAGCGCGCATGCAGGACATGCTGCGTAAATCCGATACAGTCAGTCGGCGCGGTGGTGACGAGTTCGTGATCCTGCTGGAGCTGGACGGGCATCCCGAAGGGCTGGCCGCCATTTGTGCCAAACTGATTGCTGAGCTGAGTCGGCCGATCGAGCTCGACGAGTACATCCTCCAGCCGAGCGCCAGTCTGGGGATTGCCGTTTATCCAACCGATGCGCGTACCGAGTCTGAACTCCTGGCTGCGGCCGATACCGCGTTGTATGAAGCCAAGGCGGCCGGGCGGCGGCAGTTCCGCATTTTTCGTAGCGATGCCCAGTTGCAGGCCGATACCCGACTCGACATGGAGAAGGAGCTTCGGGCGGGTCTGAAGGACTGGCGGTATTCCTTGCGGTACTTGCCAGAAATCTGTCTGCATACCGGCGAGGTGGAAAACGTGGAGGCCTTGCTACGCTTCCACCACCCGGAGCATGGTCTGCTTGATGCCGGGCGTTTTTTGGAGGTGGCAGAACAGATCGGCATCATGCCTGAGCTGGGGCGACGTGCCCTGGCCGAAGCCGTCAAGGAAATCCTGTCCCTCGATAACACCCGGGAGATCGGCCTTGTGGTCGACTTGTCGCCCCGGCAACTGGCGGCACCTGGGGCCTTGAACAATCTGCTGGAAGTCTTGCGCGAAGCCGGTGTGCCCAACCGCCTGATTACCTTTGAATGCCCTGAGACTGCACTGGGCGGCAATCAGTTGGCCTTGGAAACCCTCTTCGGGCTGGCGCTGTCAGGCTGTCGCTTTACGCTGGATGATTTCGGCAGTGGCTATTGCTCATTCGGTCTATTGAGACAATTGCCGATGAGCTCCATCAAGATTGACCGCTGCTTCATTTCGGAGGTGGCCTCCAGTGCGCAGATGCGCGATCTGGTGGCGGCGCTGATCGCTTTTGCCAAGCGCCTGGGCTTGCGTGTCGTGGCTGAAGGCGTTGAAACCGCCGCACAGCTCTCCTTTCTGAAAGAGGTCGGCTGTGATGCGGCACAAGGCTATGTCTTCGGGCGCCCGATGCCGCTCAATGAGTTGCGAGAGATGCTCGCCGTGCAGGCCTGGTTGCCGAAGCTGGGGATTTCTGCCGCGCGAACCTGAGCGAAATCGTTGTCCGCATGCGAAAATTCAGCCTTCATTCAAATGTAGTGCGCAATCAGGCAGGCAAGCATGACCATCCTTGTGACCGGCGGGGCCGGCTTCATTGGCAGTAATTTTGTTCTGGATTGGCTGGCGGGCAGCGATGAGCAGGTCGTCAATCTGGATGCACTGACTTACGCTGGCAATCTGGAAAACCTGGCGACGGTCGACGGTGATCCGAGGCATGTTTTCGTGAAGGGGGACATCGGCGATGCCGAGTTGGTCACCCGACTCCTGAAGGAATACCAACCGCGTGCCGTGCTCAATTTTGCGGCGGA
>NZ_JBDIYD010000026.1:0-10052 GCF_039649255.1 Dechloromonas sp. ZS-1
TCCGCCGCAAAATTGAGCACGGCACGCGGTTGGTATTCCTTCAGGAGTCGGGTGACCAACTCGGCATCGCCGATGTCGCCCTTCACGAAAACATGCCTCGGATCACCGTCGACCGTCGCCAGGTTTTCCATATTGCCAGCGTAAGTCAGCGCATCCAGATTAACGACCTGCTCATCGCTGCCCGCCAGCCAATCCAGAACAAAATTACTGCCGATGAAGCCGGCACCGCCGGTCACAAGGATGGTCATGCGTGCTCCTTCAGTTCTTTAATTGCCGCTTCTAGGGTGAGGCCTGCTTGATCCTTCCCGGAAAGAGCGGGTTGCAACGCTCCTACCTGCCAATCGATGCCTAGCGCGGGATCGTTCCAGGCAATACAACGTTCATGCGAAGGAGCGTAGTAGTTGGTAGTTTTGTACAGAAATTCGGCGCTCTCACTCAATGTGAGGAAGCCATGGGCAAAACCAGGAGGAATCCAGAATTGCCGCTTATTTTCAGCCGAAAGTTCGACACAAAAATGCTGTCCAAGCGAGGGGGAATCCAATCGGAGATCCACCGCGACATCCAGCACGCTCCC
The DNA here is from genome assembly GCF_039649255.1 of Dechloromonas sp. ZS-1. NCBI lineage: Bacteria > Pseudomonadati > Pseudomonadota > Betaproteobacteria > Rhodocyclales > Azonexaceae > Dechloromonas > Dechloromonas sp. ZS-1. The sequence continues at coordinate 575 of NZ_JBDIYD010000026.1, forward strand.
CTGAACAACACGAACGAGCTTTCCCTGTGCATAAGGTTGTAGCTGGTAATGCAAGCCTCGTAATACCCCGCCAGCGCTCTTGGAATGGTTGTCTTGCACAAACAGGACATCCCGGCCAACCACTTCGTTAAAGCGCTGCTGATTGAAGCTCTCGAAGAAAAATCCTCGGTCATCGCCGAAGACACGGGGCTCAAGGATGAACAAATCCTTGATCGGAGTTGAGATAGCGTTCATGAATTGGAAAAATAGTGACAAAATCTGGTCATGATCTACGCGATTTTCGCACTTCAGCCGACGATGATAAAGAAATATTTTGCAATGCAGCAATATGGCATATTCGCCTATGCATTAGGTGATACACCGCTGAATTGATTGATCTTTTTTGCAAAAGCCCAGTTTGACAAATGCAATAAAAAACCCACAGCAAAGGCTGTGGGTTTGTTGTATTTTGCATTTTTGCAGGGGCTAATAATTTAGCCTGCAAAGTGTGGCAAAAGAGTGGCGGCGATCAGTGCTCCGCGCTGACGGAGATGTCGAAACCGTGGTGTTTCAGGAGGGCATGGCGCTTGGCGGCTTCCAGGTCATTGGCCACCATCTCTTCACACATCGCCTGCACCGTGATCTCCGGGACCCAGCCGAGTTTCTGCTTCGCCTTTGCCGGATCGCCCAGGAGCGTATCCACTTCCGCCGGGCGGAAGTAGCGCGGGTCGATCTTCACGATCACGTCGCCTACCTTGAGTGCGGGTGCGTTGTCACCTTCGATGGCCTCCACAATGCCGATTTCGTCTACGCCCTGCCCTTCAAAGCGCAGCTTCACGCCCAGGTGTTCGGCTGACCAGCTGATGAACTGGCGCACGCTGTATTGCACGCCCGTGGCGATCACGAAGTCTTCCGGCTTGTCCTGCTGCAGCATCATCCATTGCATGCGCACGTAGTCCTTGGCGTGGCCCCAGTCGCGCAGGGAATCGATGTTGCCCATGTACAGGCACTTCTCCAGCCCTTGGGCGATGTTGGCGAGACCGCGCGTGATCTTGCGGGTCACGAAGGTTTCGCCACGGCGCGGGGATTCGTGGTTGAAGAGAATGCCGTTGCAGGCGTACATGCCGTAGGCTTCGCGGTAGTTCACCGTGATCCAGTAGGCGTACATCTTGGCCACGGCGTACGGGCTGCGCGGGTAGAAGGGCGTGGTTTCCTTTTGCGGGATTTCCTGCACCAGGCCGTAGAGTTCGGAGGTGGAGGCCTGGTAGAAGCGTGTTTTCTTTTCCAGTCCGAGGAAGCGGATGGCTTCCAGGAGACGCAGGGTGCCGATGGCGTCGACATCGGCCGTGTATTCCGGGGATTCAAAGCTCACGGCCACGTGCGATTGAGCACCCAGGTTATAGACTTCGTCCGGCTGAATCTCGCTGATGATGCGCGTGAGGTTGGAGGTGTCCGAGAGGTCGCCGTAGTGCAGTTTGAAACGGCTGTTCTCGATGTGCGGATCTTCGTAGATGTGGTCGACGCGCTGGGTGTTGAAGGACGAGGCGCGGCGCTTGATGCCATGCACTTCGTAGCCCTTTTCGAGCAGGAATTCAGCGAGGTAGGAGCCGTCCTGGCCCGTCACGCCGGTAATCAGGGCAACTTTGCGTTTTTGTTCGGTCATGTGCTTTCCTTGAATCTTGATTCTGGGTTGCTCGGCGCGCTCAGGCGCGACCTGCGAGGTAGTCTGCGTAGGCGGTCTTCAGCCCGGTTTCGAGGTCGATCCCGGCTTTCCAGCCCAGTTGTTCGAGGCGGCTGCTGTCCATCAGCTTCTTGGGTGTGCCGTCCGGCTTGCTGGCGTCAAAGTGCAGTTCGCCGGTGTAGCCCACCACCTTGGCGACCAGTTGGGCGGCTTCCTTGATGGTGAGGTCGCTGCCGTAGCCCACGTTGATGTGGCTGAGCATGGGCTGGGTATTGGCGTCGTAGGTGGCTTTGTCCAGGTTCATCACGAAGATGCTGGCGGCGGCCATGTCGTCCACGTGCAGAAATTCGCGGTAGGGCGTGCCGGTGCCCCAGAGGGTGACGGCGGTTTTGGGGGTGATCCGACGGTCGACCGCGTCAAAGCCGATCATTTCGCAGATGTCGGCCGGAATTTCGCCATAGCGGGCGCGGTCGGCTTCGATGGCGGCGACATCGCCGGCCTGGGCCAGTTTGGCGAGGTGCAGCTTGCGGATCATGGCGGGCAGCACGTGGCTGTTGGCCAGGTGGTAGTTGTCGCCCGGACCGTAGAGGTTGGTCGGCATCACGCTGCGGTAGTCCCGGCCGTATTGGCGGTTGTAGGATTCGCAGAGTTTGATCCCGGCAATCTTGGCAATCGCGTAGGGTTCGTTGGTGGGTTCCAGCGTGCCGGTGAGCAAGGCATCTTCACGCATCGGTTGCGGCACGGCTTTCGGATAAATGCAGCTGGAGCCGAGAAAGAGCAGTTTTTGCACGTCGTTGGCGTGCGCGGCCTGGATCACGTTGGCCTGGATCATCAGGTTTTTGTAGATGAATTCCGCCGGGTAGGTGTTGTTGGCGTAAATCCCGCCCACCTTCGCCGCTGCCAGGTACACCTGGCTGGGCTTTTCTGCAGCAAAAAACGCGTCGACCGCCGCTTGGTTCGTGAGATCCAGCTCCGCGTGCGTCCGCGTGATCACCTCAGCCCCCGCCGCTTTCAACTGCCGAAGGATCGCCCCACCCACCATCCCTCGGTGGCCCGCTACAAAGATTTTTTCTTTCACGCCCATGCTCGCTCTTCGATCTGCTCGTTACGCTCAGCAGGCATGCGTACAACATGCCCACGGCAAAGGCGGCATTATCGCACAGGCTAGAAAGGGGCGTCGCCGGGGGCCACGCCCAGGCAGCTTGGCTGCTGCCTGGTTGGCCACGAGCTCGGATCAGTGGGTGATGGTGAAGCGGGCAGACATGGTGTTGAGCAGTTGCGAGAGCTCGTTCAGGCGCTGGGTTGCCTGAGCCGCCCCCTGGATACGCTGAGCGCTGTGCTCCGAGCTTTCGGCGATCAGGGCGATTTTGTTCGCGATGTCGCGGGCTGAAGCCGATTGCTCGCTGAGCGCATCGACGATCCCATCCATCGCCGACACCACCCGGCCCGAGCCCTGCTCGATCTCCTGAATGCTGCTGATGGCGCCCTCCGCCCGCGTTTCCGCATCGCTGGAGAGAAGCACGCTGTGTCGCATTTTGTCGGCCACGGCTTTGGATTCGGACTGGATACGGCCGATGATGCGGTGAATGTTCTCCGTGGCATCAGCGGTCAGTTCAGCCAGTTTGCGAACCTCATCGGCCACCACGGCAAAGCCCCGGCCGGCTTCGCCTGCCCGCGCAGCTTCAATGGCGGCATTGAGGGCGAGCAGGTTGGTCTGCTCGGCAATGCCGCGAATCGCCTGGGTGACGCCTGAGACATCGCGGGCGCTGCCTTCCAGGGCATCCACCGCGCTAGCAGCCTCCACCACCGAGGCGGAAATCTCGCGCATGGCCGTGACGGCCGCACCAATGGTCGCCACCCCGGTTCGTGAGGCATCCCCTGCCTCCTTGCCGATATTGCGCGTACTGGCCGCATGCTGTGTCACCTGCTCGACCGAGCTGGAAAGTTGTTCAACATTGGCCGCAATGGACTCTGCAGCCCGGGCAGAACGATCCGCACTGTGGGCGGCCTGGCGGGTGCTGTCCTCCAGGCTGGCCGCGCCCTGGCCAAGCTTGCTCACCGACTGACGAAGCGCTGCCGCCATTTCGTGCAGGGAGTTTTTCATTTCGGCGATGGAGGCGATCAGATCGCCCAGGAGATCGGGGCCGGCGTGCGGCAGATCAACCAGCAGATTGCCACGTGCAATTTCCTTGGTCGCTGCTCGGGCCCGGCGGATGGGCTGAAGAACACTGCGAATAGCAAACGCTGCAAGGAGGGTGGCGAGCAGGATGGCCAGGCCGACACAGATCGCCAGAGCCCGCTCGGTCTGGCTGACATAGGCGCGGGACTCGGCCACCAACGCATCGTCCCAACGCTTGCTCAGCACGACGGTCGCGTCGACGGCAGCCCGCTGAGCATCGTAAAGCGCCTTGAGTTGGGCACGCAGCTCACCTTGGCGGACACGATCGCCTCGCTGCACGGCCTCAGACCACTCGCCCAGGGCCAGCGCAAACACTGCGTCACCTTGCTGAATCAGGGCGGCGTTCAATTGCCGAGCCAGTTCAGGCGGGAGCGTTTGTTTTTGCCAGTAACGCTGACGCTCGACAAACTCGGCATGCAGCGTCTGCAGGCGTCGCATGCTCTCTGCCTGATCGGCGGGCGGCTGGAAGGGCAATTCGAGCGCCACGGCATAGGCTTCGAGCACGTAGAGGGGCGGCGGCAGAATATCCGCCAGCAGGTCCTTGCTCTGCACAATATGGGCAAAGCGGGGGCCGTCCACGCTGTTGTCGAGCACACTGCGGTGGGCAAACACCGCCACCATGAGCAGCGCCAGCAGGGCAACCAGCGGCGCCATGGCGGTTCGCACGGTGAGCGAGCGCGACCAGAGTGCAATCAAGGGCGCGCCCAGCCAGGCAAACAGGGCATGGCCTCTGGATTGCACCGCCCCCTCATTGAGATGAATGCCCGGATTGGCACGCATGGCGGCGTAGAGTCGCTCTGCGTCGGCGATGGCTTCTGCCTGCGCCGCCACGCGCACGGACATGTAGCCGGATTTATCCGGCAAAGGCGTGGCCGTGGCCTTGACCCAATAGTAGGAGCCATCCTTGCGCCGGTTTTTGACCATGCCGGACCACGGACGGCCTTTCTTGAGGGTGGCCCACATATCCCGAAAAGCCTCCTTGGGCATATCCGGATGGCGAATCAGCTTGTGGGGCTGGCCAATCAGTTCGTCCCGCGCGTAGCCGGAGGCTTCGACGAACTCATCATTGCAATCGACAATGGTTCCTTTGAGGTCCGTGCGACTGATGATCGCGCACCCGGGCCTCAATACATACTCAACGCCTAGCATTCATTGCTCCAGTGAATCCAATCTGGTCATGACATGACGGCGAGGGTCCGCCCCTTCGCCCAAGCTACCGGCATTGGTAGTCAGCCGGGCAACCCCGGCGTTGCCGACGACGTTGTCAGCGCATGGGGTTTAGCAGAAAGAATGCCAATCGCGTGGCTCGCCTACTCCAAATACAGCAACTCATATAAATCAATTAGTTAGAAAACAACAGCATCACAAAAGCGATTCAGATCAGACGGTGTGAGGCTGCGGCAGGCACAAATCCGGTGCCGAATGCACCACGAACGCTCCCGATACATGTGGCAGGAAGCTCGGCAGTTGTCCTGCACCGATCAGATTGCTCAGCAGTCAGGATCGGCGTTAATTTGCAGGGATGACCCCGCGCCCCCACTGCAACAAAGGCTAAAATCAGACCAAAGGCCCCAACGCCTCCCTGGCGCCCCCATCTACCCCGATCCACACCTCTGCCATGCTTGCTGCCCTGACCACCTTATTACTGTTTCAACTGGTTGGCGAAGTGCTGACCCGCAGCTTGGCGTTGCCCGTGCCCGGCCCGGTGATCGGGATGGTGTTGCTGTTTGTTTTTCTGGTGCTGAAGGAAGGGCCGGGCAAGGAGTTGCAACAGACAGCGCAATCGCTGCTCCAGCACCTCTCCCTCCTTTTTGTGCCGGCCGGGACCGGCATTCTGGTGCATCTGAATCGCGTGGGCGATGAATGGCTTCCGCTCGTCCTGGCCATTGTGCTGAGCACACTGCTGACCTTGGTGATCACCGCCTTGGTCATGAAACTGTGCATGAAGCCTGAAGATCGGGAGACGGCATGACACCGCAACTCACTGAACTCTGGGTCTATCTTTCCGCCTCGCCGCTGCTGGGCCTGACCATCACGCTCTTGGCTTACCAGGTCGCGTTCTGGCTCTATCAGCGGAGTGGATGTCATCCCTTGGCGAATCCCGTGTTGATTGCCGTCACCATGCTGGTAGGCCTGCTCTTGCTGACCGGGACGCGCTACGAGACCTATTTTGCGGGCGCGCAATTTGTGCATTTTCTCCTGGGACCGGCCACGGTGGCGCTGGCCATCCCGTTGTATCACCAGTTCAAGCGGGTCAAAGCCATGTTCTGGCCAATCCTGGCGGGGCTATTGGCGGGCAGTCTGACGGCCATGGTCTCGGCCGTGATGATCGCCAAACTCTTTGGCGCGAGTGTGCCCACCCAACTCTCGCTGGCGCCGAAATCGGTCACCACGCCGATTGCCATGGGGATTGCCGAGAAAATCGGGGGAATTCCTTCGTTGACCGCCGTCCTCGTCATCGTGACCGGCATCCTGGGCGCCGTCGGCGGGCGCTATGTGTTCGATGCCCTGCGTATTCGCAGCGATGCCGTACGCGGGTTCTCGATGGGCGTGGCTTCGCACGGGATCGGTACCGCGCGGGCGTTCCAGGTGAATGAACAAACGGGCGCCTTCTCGGCCCTTGCCATGGGCCTCAATGGGGCCCTCACGGCAATCCTGCTGCCGCTGATCAGCTACTGGCTATAAAAAAAGCGCCCTTGGCGCTTTGAGCGGGGCACGTCGAGTCCCCAATTTCTCCCCACGGAAAGCAAAAAGGCCAATCAATTGATTGGCCTCAGTGCGTGTTCTGAATGGCGCGCCCGGAGCGATTCGAACGCCCGACCCCTTGGTTCGTAGCCAAGTACTCTATCCAACTGAGCTACGGGCGCGCTGTCAGAGCCGCGCATTATACGGATATTTATCGGCTTGCCTAGTCTTTTTCGAATTTATTTTCGGAAAGCCTTGGCAGGCCTCAATCCGCACCAAACAGATCGCGGCTGTACACCTTGTGCTCGACATCACGGATGTCGTCCGTGATGCGGTTGGCGATGATGATGTCGCACTCCGCTTTGAAGGCCGCCAAGTCGTTCACCACGCGGGAACGGAAGAACTCGGTTTCGTTGAGCACCGGCTCATAAATGATGACTTCGATGCCTTTTGCCTTGATGCGCTTCATGATCCCCTGAATGCTGGAGGCGCGGAAGTTGTCCGAACCGGCCTTCATGATCAGGCGATGCACCCCGACCACCTTGGGGTTCCTGCGAATGATCTCATCGGCCACAAAATCCTTGCGGGTCGTATTGGACTCCACAATCGCGTGAATCAGGTTTTGCGGGACATCGCGGTAGTTGGCAAGCAATTGCTTGGTGTCCTTGGGCAGGCAATAACCGCCATAGCCAAAGGACGGGTTGTTGTAGTGACTGCCAATACGCGGGTCAAGGCAGACGCCATTGATGATCTGACGGGTGTCGAGCCCATGCGTGGCGGCATAGGTATCGAGTTCGTTGAAGTAGGCCACCCGCATCGCCAGGTAGGTGTTGGAGAACAGTTTGACTGCCTCCGCCTCGGTGCTATCAACGAACAAGGTCGGGATATCGGTCTTCTTGGCACCTTCGACCAGCAGACCGGCAAAGATCTCGGCGCGCGCTGAACGCTCTCCGACAATGATGCGTGAGGGATAGAGATTGTCGTACAGCGCCTTCCCCTCGCGCAGAAACTCCGGGGAGAAGAGGATGTTATCGACACCGAAATCTTCACGGGCACGGGCGGTATACCCAACCGGAACGGTCGATTTGATGACCATTACGGCCTTCGGATTGATTGCCAGTACATCGCGGATGACCGCTTCGACGGAACGCGTATTGAAGTAGTTGGTTTCCGGATCGTAGTCCGTCGGCGTGGCAATCACGACGTAATCTGCACCGACATAAGCCTCGTGTTTATCGAGCGTGGCGCGGAAATTCAACGTCGCGTTGGCCAGGTAATCCTCGATCTCGCGATCGACGATGGGCGACTCGCGTCGATTCAGCATCTCGACCTTTTCAGGGATGATATCGAGTGCCACGACTTCATGATGCTGAGCGAGCAGGATGGCGTTGGAGAGGCCAACGTAGCCGGTTCCGGCGATGGCAATTTTCATGGTGATCTAGTCTGAAAAGTTAAAGCTGTTGCAGGGCATCGGCGTAAGCCATGCCCTGCTGATCCTTGACGGAGAGTTGCGGCACGACGTCCCCCAGTGACCACTCGATCGCCAGTTGCGGGTCATCCCAGCGAATGCAGCGCTCGGCAGCAGGGGCGTAGTAATCCGTGGTTTTGTAGAGGAATTCCGCCGTCTCGCTCAGGGTTAGAAAACCGTGGGCAAAGCCGGGAGGAATCCAGAACATGCGCTTGTTGTCAGCGGAAAGCTCAACAGCCACATGTTGCCCACAAGTCGGCGACTCGGGTCGGATGTCTACAGCCACGTCGAGCACGGCACCATGCACAACCCGCACCAGTTTCCCCTGTGCATGCGGTGCAAGCTGGTAGTGCAGGCCACGCAGGACGCCACGGCTGCTGCGCGAGTGATTGTCCTGCACAAAGTCGATATCCAGCCCCGTCGCAGCGGCAAAAACCTGGCGGTTATAGCTTTCGTAGAAAAACCCACGCGCATCGCCAAAGACACGCGGTTCGAGAATCAAGAGTCCGGCAATCCCGGTTTCAATCGTTTGCATCAAAATACCTTGTCTGCCAGCAGGGAGGCCAGGTACTGACCGTAGCCGTTTTTCAGGAGCGGTTGCGCCAACTGCTGCAATTGTGTGGCATCGATCCAGCCCGCACGGAACGCAATCTCTTCCGGACAGGCCACTTTGAGACCCTGGCGGCGTTCGATGGTCGCAATGAACTGCCCCGCCTCCAGCAAGGAATCATGCGTCCCGGTATCCAGCCAGGCATATCCCCGGCCCATGATCTGAACGTTGAGCTCGCCCTGCGCCAGATAGTGCGCGTTCACATCCGTGATTTCCAGCTCACCACGCGCCGAGGGCTTGATATCCGCCGCAATGTCGCACACCTGACGGTCGTAGAAATACAGCCCCGTCACCGCATAGTTGGATTTCGGCTGCTTCGGCTTCTCTTCAATCGAGCGCGCCCGCTGCGTAGCATCGAATTCGACCACGCCGTAGCGTTCCGGGTCCTGCACGTGATAGGCAAAGACGGTTGCGCCATCCTCCTGTGCCGCGGCTTCGCGCAGCTTGAGCTGGAAATCATGGCCGTAGAAGATGTTGTCACCGAGTACCAGCGCACTGGTGTCGTTCCCGACGAAGTTGCGCCCCAGAATGAAGGCTTGGGCCAGGCCATCCGGGCTCGGCTGAACGCAGTAATTGAGGTTCAATCCCCATTGGCTGCCATCACCCAGAAGGGATTGAAAACGCGGGGTATCCTGTGGCGTCGAGATGATCAGAATGTCGCGGATTCCGGCCAGCATCAGCGTGGTCAGCGGGTAGTAGATCATCGGCTTGTCGTACACCGGCAACAGTTGCTTCGACATCGCCAGCGTCGCCGGGTGCAGCCGCGTGCCGGATCCGCCGGCCAGAATGATGCCTTTCCTCATGCTGCTGCTCCGTACTGTTTGCCCAGCCATTGCTTGTACGCACCGCTGGTCACATTGCTCACCCAGGCCTGGT
>NZ_JBDIYD010000027.1:0-9045 GCF_039649255.1 Dechloromonas sp. ZS-1
TTCTTCCATCACCATGCTCATCTCGGGTCACTCCTTCAAGGTTAACACCTGAGCAGGTTTTTACTGGGTCAATACAGGTCAGCCATGTTGGCGGCAAGTGGTTCATATCGATCTAGAGCGAGCGCGAGGTGGAGCAACCCATCTCGCAGGCCACGTGTGCCATCGGCATCGATGTTAGGATAGCGTGCTTTGTCACCTTCAGCGATGGCAGCTTTCTGGCGCCAAGCAACAGTTTCAGGTAAAACGAACAGCGCCTCGCCCGGTATCAACGGGCGATGAGCCGCAAGGTCAAATTCAGCAACAACAGGAAGTAGGCGAAAGCCCGCGTCCAGCGTATTCACGCTCGCATCGGCAACTCCCGCCGCAACTTCCTGAGCAAAGCCATTACCACGATCAGGCAAACCCACACGATGATGTATCTCGAGGACTTGCCAGTACGGAATATGTCGAGGTCGGCGAAGAGTAGTAACGAAGCACCGGGTAAAAATATTCGGGCCAAAGAGAACCGGCAGACCCACGCCCGATTTGCTTGCGTTGACTGTGGTTTCGAGGAAAACGCCGATCTGGTCGGCGCGATCAATATTCAGGCGCGGGGACACCGCGTTGACGCCTGTGGAGAGCCTGTGCAGTCAGGCTGCTCAGCGAAGCAGGAACCCACTGAAGCGACTCAGGCGATTGCCGCCTGAGCATCGTAGGAATCGCCTTACTTCAGGGCGGCGAGATTGTAAAGATTCATGAAACCGACTCAATAGGGGGATAGTGTTTCCTGTAATTACTCACCTGAACCAAAAATAGTGACAGCGCCAGCGTGAATTTTGTGTGAAATTACATCAACGAGTGAGGCATCGAAAAAACTGGGGTTGAACTTACAGTGTCTGCAGGTAATCGCCAAGGAGCAGTATGTCACGTGCCGCAAGTAATTCAGGAAATCTATTTTGTGATTCGAACGCTCGGCCGAATTCCGGTGAATACTTGCATGGATTCCTGAAACAACGGACAGGTTCATCACAAGGACCACTACTTCGGTGTTTGGGAGATCTACGGCTTGTCAGGCTACAAGTTTCGCTACGCTTCGTTCAGAGAGGACGCCAGTCGTCGCTGGTATTTCGATGTCGTGGTCGACGTTAAGGCAATACAGTCCCCAGGCCAGGGCGCGGTCGGCATCGATCTCGGCCAAAAGGACATTGGGGAGAACAAAGATTGCGACAAGCTCAAAGCAAGCCGTTGGTATCGAGAAGCAAATGCGCAACTTGGCATTGCCAAATGCTCCCACAAGAAGCAGCGCGTCAAAACCCAGATGGGCAAGTTGGTAATAGGTGCAGATTGGTCATCACTGAAACCGATGTTGGACTACAAAGGCGATCACTCCGATCTCGCTGTGAAGGAAGTTTGCGTGCATTTCTCAACCCAGATTTGTTCGTGCTGCGGATCCATCTCCGCCAGCAGTAAGAAAGGTAGGTTAGGCTTGTGAATAAGGGAACGGACTTGTGTGATGTGCGGAAGCGCCGAGCACCGTGATATCGACGTGGCAAGAAACATTTTCGGGCGCTGACATCTGCCTCTCGCTGGTGGAATCCCCGACCTTCCCCGCGTCGGCGGACAGCCAAAAGGCTGAGGGCGGGGAATATTTCAATGAATAATCAAGCTATCCAGATTGTCTTCGATCAGTTTTCTGAGCTTACTGACATCCAACCCCTCAGCCTGGATCTTTGCCTCGCGATCTGTATAGGTCAGCTTGATCGTCGAGCGCAAACCTGGCTTTTGGATTTTGACCTCCTGACGCCGCTGCATGCGAACTGGGGTCGACTTGAATCGTGATTCAATCCACTTACGAACCTGATTTTGACGAAGTTTGTCATCAGCCAGTAATGCGATTGCTTCGGTGAAAAGTTCAGGCTCGTCACGTGCCAAGTCCTTAAGCTCATACGCTTGTGTTGCACCAAGAACTTTAGGATTAACTTCAAGGATTGCCTTTGCGCCGGGCGGATAATCATCAAATGCAAACAGAAATCCAACGAGCTGGCGAGAGACGCCAAGTACCTCACCAATCAACGCATTCGTATTGCAGAAACCGTGTTCCTTAAGAAGCTTGGCGTGTTTGTATCGCTCAAAGTCCGATAGCTCTTTCCGAACAAAGTTGTCTGAGGTGAGGGCGCATGCCGCTTGCGCATTACTCATTTGACGCACGACCACGGGTACGGTGACGTGACCTAGACGGCGGCAGGCCTCCAAGCGATGGTGCCCGGCGATAACTTCATAAGTGCTAGAGTCTAGCGTCCGCACAATGATTGGAGTAATAACTCCGGATTGGACAATGCTGGCCATCAATGTCTCAATGTAATCGCTATCAGCTACTGCTCGCACCTGATATGGAGAGGGGCGAATACGATTAACAGCCATCTCGGCAACTGTTGATTTCGTAATGCTAGGGTCTAGCGTTGGTCCGGAATTGGCAAGAGAGACGGGCATGCTAGAGTCTAGCGCCTCGGGCAAAATAACCTCTGCGCTAGAGTCTAGCGCTTTGGCTGCAGGGGCATCTGGCATAGCATCCACAACTTTTGGGTCAGCCTTGCCGACCTTGCCGGATCCAATCAAACCGCTTAGCTTAGCCATGACAATCTCTCCTAGTTGCCGCGTGTGGATGGAATCGACTCGTCAAATCCGGCGAGTGTAATCTTGTATCGACCCAAAAGCGACTTGGCCAAATCAAGCATAGCTTTAGCACCCGGCGAGCTTTGGTCTTGCTCGACCACCGCGCCTTTGCATTCACCACCAGGCAACGCTTGCTGGCGGTGGAAACCGGAAAATTGCTGAATCACGTTTTCATTGAGTTGATGCGGATACTTAGCAACTAGAACCTCAAGCGCTTCCTTCGATTGCTTATAGATCGCGGAGTAACCATTTGCAACGATTTCGACATCGGAGGCATGGTTCGGATAGGCGGCGTTGATCTCATCGACGTTGCTGAGCAGGATCGGCAAAGCCTTGAGATTTTCACGATCCAGCCAACAAACGGCAAGTTGAGTTCGCGAAGCCACCATGATGTTCATCGTCAGCAAGGAGGTTCCAGGAGCCGAGTCGACAACAATCACATCATACTGACCAAAGAATTCTGTATTGCTTGCCAGAAGGCGATCAAAAACAGTTTCGCGCTGCATCTGATTCATCAACCAACCATCTGCATTGGTCAGCGTGATGTCGGCGGGAATGATATCCAGCATGCCGTCCGGAAAGACTTTGCGTATAGCTGCAGCCACATCGACTTGTCCCTTATTGCTGACGAATCCCTCCATCAAATGCCCCAAGTGAGTAATGTCCTCAGAAGATGCATCGATACCCATCATGTTGGTTAACGAAGCCTGTGGATCGGCATCGATCATGAGCGTTCTATACCCCATGAAGGCAAATGAGGTGCCGAGATTGGCGGCTACCGTTGTCTTTCCAGTACCCCCTTTTGCCATCCGGCAATTGACGACCGGAGGACGCTTACTCTTAGTAGTTACCTCATCGACTTCATACTGTGTGAGCTTGAGTTTTCGGACATCAGCAGGCCGATAAACATGCCGAGCTCCATCGCCAGTCTCTTTTCCAGTCAACTTTTTAAGCATATGGAGCGATATTGACGGCCACACTAAGACGTCACACACAAACTTTCCACGGAATGTTGGATCGCGTAATGCGCTAACTGCTTGTATTTCCGACACGGTTTTACCCTATTGCGAATAGTGATAACCGTGATGTTATATGACAGAACTAATGACTACAATGGGCCATTGCGTTTTTTAACCATTGTCTTTGAAAGATCGCAACGACTAGAACTAAGAATTACCTACCTCAAATGTCTCGACGAGCCACCTATTGAACGTAGCCGAAACGAGTTGTGTACTTAGCCCGGATTTGCGGAATGAAGTAAGCGCAGGGCCTTTAATAGATTCTCCAAATTGGCTAAGCAGTTCCTGCTGCTCAACCTCAGGCAATGCGTCAAAACGATCTCTGGCCTCGTTAGCAATGCTTCTGCGCAGTGTTTGTTCCAACTCTGCCGCCTCCTTGGCTTCTTGAAGTTCCTTGGCAATCTTCTCGGTCTTCTTTGTGACTGCTTCTTTTTGCGCCTTCCGTCCATCCCCATAACGGTTCTTTAAGGCCGTCTTGAGGTAGGCTGCAGGGGAATCCAACTGAGGAAGATTCGGCTTGCTGATTCGTTCCTCGACCACTTCAAGGTTAGCCTTCAGTTCCTCTTCCCCGTGTTTTGCAATCAGTTTTTCAGCTTCAGTTGTCGAAACGCCCAACGCAGTGATGCGTGAAAGCAGAGTATTGTCGATAGGAGGCGGATCAAGATCGAAACTCGCTTGCTTGGCCATTTCAACCGTGAATTGAAGTTCCTTCACCCAGCGCCCTTCTTTAAATTCGATCAGTTCGATTCGAAGATCTGTCACCGTGTTGATTTCATCGACAGCTTTCTTGATGACGTCTCGCTTGAAATATTTGTATTCAGGCGATTTAGCGCCCTCGGCGGCTCCAGTGAGGATCTTCCACCACCACTGCCACGACTCTCGATTAGTGACGCCGGACGGGTTTGTGGAATAGCGCTTAGTGATCTCGTAGAGCACCAAGCCACCAATTGTACGAAGGCTAGCAACGTAGTTAATCGGGAGAACGGTGTAATTGCTTCGGGGATTAAGCAAAAGTTCCTTGACCCCTATCGGCAGCGAAAAGCCTACTATGAGCTTTCCGCCGCGTTTTTTCTGCCCGGGAGACAAGGCCTCATTCGTTGAATGCACAGTATTGTCCAGCGTGAAGCTCGGAATTAGCACATCAGAAGTGATGCCACCGTTTTCTGTCGGGCGGATGATTTTCACTGACTGGAGTTCATCGAGGCTTTCACGAAGTAGATCGTAGTCACGCGAGTTGAACTTGGCGTCCTTAACGATCTTGGACACCTCAACCCAATATTTTCCTTCGGCGTCTTCCTGACCCCGCATCCTTTGTGCGTAGTACAGCAAAACATTAATCATCTTCCGACTCAGCAGCGACAAATGTCCAGACTGGACCCGGTAGCCGATCTCGGTGTTGTGCTTTCTGACCTCGCGACCACGCTCAGCGACAACAGGTGCTGATTTTTCAACCGACGGGGAGTTGGATTTTTGAGCCATGATTAGGCATCATGCACTATAGGTGAGTTTGGTGCAATCACCTGAGATCAATCATATTTCACTTATCGCTCACTTGCGGTCATTTCCTTAGTTCATCACCTAAAGAAAAAAAGACCCGTTTCCTTTTAGGCTCACCTGTTAACATTTCCCGAAAAGCTCACTTAAGGCCAGAAATAAGGCCTCATTTCCTTGATCATGCACTTGAAACCGTTGGTTTCCCAAAGGCCTCACCTGAATTTCCTTGAGGCTTCACCCAAAACCGGTGTTCTTCCTGCGAAGCTCACCTCAAACCTGTTTGTTTCCTTTAGCACTCACCAAAAGTCTTCGAAACCTTTGTGCCACAACGGTTTCGAAGACTTTAATCTTGTTTACTTAAGCTTGTTTACTCAATAAAACACTCAACAAAAAGTGTGTTTATCTGACATTTCCTTTTGGACTCACCTCTAACGACCATTTATAGTGCTACGCAGCAGTATTCGTTTCCTGCAAAACTCACCTATTCCCTCATGATTGTGCTCAGGTGAGCTTTTACGTGAAATCGTTTATAGGCAGTTACTGACAATACAAGCCATAAAACTCCTTGTTTAGACTCGATAAACTCTATTTCTGCTGCGGATAGGTGAGCCTCTACGGGAAAGCTTCTTCTCTGTTTTACCGGACTTGCGCAGAAAGCCCCGTACAAACCGGCCTAATTTGCGCTGCAAATATTTAGACGAAGCCGAACGATTTAGGTGGGTGGTGATGGATAGCGCGGCGACTTGTGGGTACTCAATGCAGGGCCTTTGCACTCGGATGTCATGGTGCGTTTTTTGGGCTGAATTGCTCATTTTCCAGGCAAGAACCAGCATGTCAAAAGCAAACAAGGGCTCCAGTAGGCACCTTTCTCATTGGCTGGGCTGCTTGAAGGACACATTTCGATGGTGATAGAGCGCCGCTTTTCTCAAAACATGGGCTTTTTTCGGTTCGCATCGGCGCATGACGTTCGAGTGCTGCGTATTCCAGCGAAGCTGGACAGTGATTCCACGGGAAGCTGGACACGCATTCCAGAGCAAGCTGGACAGTCGGCGCGTAGCGACGCGGGGTTTTTGGGTTTTACACGGGTGATGTCATCGGGGTCAAGTTTTTGGAGTTGGGCGTAGAGTTATCCACGGCCGGCCGACAGGCGGCGCTCCTTCTATAGCCGTCTGGCTGGCGGCCGGTGGTGGGTAACTCGGTGAGCACGGACGGGTTCATGCAGGTTTGCCTTTCTTGCGCAGGGATTCGCCATCGAGGTTGAGGCAGTGTGCCTGGTGGACCAGGCGGTCGAGGATGGCATCGGCCAGGGTCGGGTCGCCGATGGCGGCGTGCCAGTGCGGCACGGGCAGCTGGCTGGTGATGATGGTCGAGCGACAGCCATGGCGGTCATCGACGATTTCCAGCAGGTCGCGGCGGCTCTCATCGGTGAGCGGTGCCAATCCCCAATCATCAATGACCAGCACCTCGGTTCTCGCCATCTGGGCCAGGGTCTTGGCATAACTGCCATCGTGTCGGCCGAGCGCCAGTGCTGGCAGCAAACGTGGCAGGCGGACATAGAGGACGCTGTGTCCGTGTCGACAGGCCTGGTTGGCCAGTGCGCAGGCGAGGAAGGTCTTGCCGACGCCGGTCGGGCCGCACACGAGCACATTCTGGTGCGCCTTGACCCAGTCACCGGCCATCAAGCGGGTGAACAGTGTCCGGTCGAGACCGCGTGGATGACGGAAGTCGACGTCCTCCGGGGTGGCGGCCTGCTTGAGCTTGGCCCGTTTGAGGCGAGCGGCGTTCTGGCGCGATTCGCGCTCGGCTGCTTCGGCATCCAGCAGGAGGCCGAGACGTTCGTCGAAACCGAGCTGGCCGATGTCGGTCTGCTGGCTTTGCGCTGCCAGCGCGCGGGCCATGCCGGACAAACGCAGCTGCTGCAAACGGTCGAGAGTGGGATGGTGAAGCAAAGTGAGGTCCTTTCAGGTCAGTGGTAGTACGCCGGACCGCGCACATTGGCGTGGTCCAGGGGAAGCGAGGTTTGGGCCGGCGCTGCCACGCGGTGTTTGTCGAGCCCGTGCTTGAGGATGGATTTCAGGCTGCCGTAGCTCGGCGCGCTGATGGCGATGGCGCGCTCGCAGGCCGCCTCCAGGCGCGCATCCCCATAGGTCTTGGCCAGCCCCAGGATGCCCAGGCAACTGCGATAGCCTTGCTGGGGATGACGCCGCTGATGAAGGACATGCTCGATGACGGCTTTCGCGTGGCCGCCAATGCGGCCTGCCCAATCGAGTAGGCGTGGGGCATTCCAGCCGTTCACGGCCTGATGCGCCGGCGTCATGTGGGCATCGACGGTGGTGTGCCGGCCGCGCAACGAACTGCGGACATGGCTGGCAATCCGCTGGCCACGCTGAAACACCTCGATGGTGGTTGCCGTCATTCGGACATCGACCTTCTGTCGGGCAAAGCGGAACGGCACCGAGTAGTAATGCCCGGTGATTTCGATGTGATAGTCGATGCCGACGGTGGCGACCTTCCATTCGGCAAACTCGTAGCGCGTACTGGGCAAGGCATGCAGGGCCGGTCGGTCGAGTTCGGCGAACGTACTGGCCCGACTGCCGGGCAGTTTCTTGAACGGTCGCTGGTTGAGGTCAGTCAGCAAGCCGGCAATCTGCCGGTTCAGTTCGTCAAGGCTGAAGAACCGCTGATGACGCAAGCGGGCCAGAATCCAGCGTTCGACCAGCAGCACCCCGGCTTCGACTTTGGCCTTGTCTTTCGGGTGCCGGGGCCGCGCTGGAATGACCGCCGTGCCGTAATACTCAGCCAGGTCGCGGTAGGTTGGATTGAGTTGCGGGTCGTAGGTGCAAGCCTTGTTGACGCCACTCTTGAGATTATCGGGAACGAGCACCGCCGGTGTCCCGCCGAAGAATTCGAAGGCGCGAACATGACTGCCAATCCAGTCCGGCAACCCCTGGCTGCAGGTGGCTTCGCAGTAGGTGTAGTTCGAGGCGCCGAGTACGGCGACGAACAAGGCGGCCTGGCGGATTTCGCCGGTCAGCGGGTCGGTGATGGCGACGGTCGGTCCGGCGTAATCGACGAACAGCTTCTCGCCCGGCGTATGGGTTTGCCGCATCGAGACCGACAGCCGGCCCGCCCAGGCCCGGTAGTGGTCACAGAAGCTGCTGTACTGGTAACCGTCCGGGTGCTCGGCCTTGTACTCCTGCCACAGCAAATCGAGCGTCACGCCCTTGCGGCGTAGCTCACGATGAACGCCCGCCCAGTCGGGCTCGGGGCGCTTGTTCGAGGATGGTGCAGGCGGCGGATACAGTACGGCCTCGGCCGCCATCTCAGTCAGGCTGCTCGGCAACGGATAGCCGATGCCGGCCAGCTTTGCTCGCCGCAGAATCTCGCCCACCGTCGTCGGCGACGCAACGACGGCGCGGGCTATCTCACGATGGCTGCGCCTGCCCTCGTGGTGCAGACGCAATACTTCCAGAATCTTGCGCATGGGTAACCTGCTAAATGCCATGTGGGCCTCGGCAAAATCGCTGAGGGTGCCACGGTTACCCCGCGTCCTACGCTACCGCTTCCAACTGTCCAGCTTGCCTTGGAATCGGTGTCCAGCTTCCCCTGGAATCACTGTCCAGGTTGCGCTGGAATCACTGTCCAGCTTGGCCCGGAATTCGCAAGTGCAAAGGCCCTGGTACTCAATGCCGCCGTAAGCCACCTTTTGGCAGTCAATGTGACGCTTACAGCTATTCGATGTACTTGCCAATGAGGTCAACAAAGCCTTAAAGACCTGGAGATGGGCTATGCAAATTTCTTAGGTGTTTAGTCCCACAGTGTGGTGGTGTAATTTATAGCCAGCTACGGAGGGATGAGTTATGGGACAGGTACTCCACGG
>NZ_JBDIYD010000028.1:0-5663 GCF_039649255.1 Dechloromonas sp. ZS-1
TCCTTGTCAATAACTTTCGAAAATAAACCGCTTTCCCGAAAACCACTAACAAACCCGTAAAACTCACACTTTACTTCTTCTTTCCGATTCACCACCGAAAAGCAAAAGACCCGTAATGCCACACGGGTCTTTTAAGCATCCTGGCGGAGAGGGGGACCACTTGAAGTGCTCCTCACAGCGACTCACCAAGAATCAAGGGCCGCATTCTGCCTGAACGGCGCATCTGCTGTCAACCTAACGATGTCTCACTCGAACTCATCTCATCGCAGTGAAAATGATGGGTGCCGTGATGGGTTACGTAATGCCCTCTATTTAGGCAGCTTCGTTGCAAGTTCCCAATGTTGCTGCAGAGCCGGCACAGCGAGTTGCTCAGCAATTTTCGCTGGGATGAAAGGAACCTTCCCCGCAAATTGATCGTACTCTGAGCCAACGAGCGAAGGCGATACCCACATCGTCTTTGATGTTGGCTCAATGGCAATCAGCCCCAGATCCCACAAAGTGTGAAGATCAGCTCGTAGCAGGATACCGTTACTTAGCGCATTAGTATCAGGCCCCAGATAGGGCGTGACATGGGCAGCTTCCAATATCGCCTCAACTGCACAACCAGTAATCGCACATTTGCCTCCGTAGGCACGCAACAACCCTGCACGAAATCTTGACTGCCCACGTCGTCGGACAACCGATGAAAGGACACGCTGACGAGCGTCTTCTTGTGATGCCGGATCAAATGGCTCGACCTGCGGCTCGGTTGCCAGTAGTACCGTAGCTAGCGGCCCATCCACTGACTGGCTGAACAGAGTGCCATCAGGGGCATATCCATCAAGCTGAAACACGCCATCTTTCCAGTGTGTAACACGAGCGAGTCCCAGAATGGCATAGCGAGTGTCGGGCTTAGCGCTTACCTGTCGAGCAACGCCAACAGGAACCCCCTCCTCCATACAGGCCCGGAGCCCTTTATTGGTGAAAAGGCCATCAGCCTCAGGCGTTTCACCCTCTTGGTGGTAAAGGTAGGTCCAAGTACCGTCTGGGCGAAACTGTGGCGCTCTATCCGGATATGCCGTCTTCAGAGTCTGGCGAACGCTCAGCGCGAAGTTTGATCCTTCGGGTTTATAGATGCCTTTGGGCGTACTGAATAGCCTGGTATCCGCCTGACCCGCTTCACTCCATTTCACGGTCTTGCCCGCATTCGCAGCAAACCAGCTAAGACCCTGACGCAGTTCCGGCGGAGCGGCTTGAATGATCGCTTCTAAGCTCATGTTAACAGCATGCAAAAATAATTTACCGAGCATACCTCATAGAGACTTGTAGCTGAAACAACCTCCATTGATTGGCGCACCCGAAAAATATTTGCATGACGAGGGCGTTGTAGACCGCTCCTGCCACGTTTCTATTCCGGGTGGGCTCTGAATTCCGTTGCGTGCGGAAGCGTCAGCGAAGACAAGAACCCATCGATATTTCCTTGCGCGACAAAGGCCGTTAGAGCTGAGTTTGTTCAGTCCTCCCGCCTTTGCCTCGCCACGGAAAAATCACAATCTCGTACAACGTGGATGGGTAAAACGATGGGTAGCACGAACAGAAAGGAACTAGGGGCACTGGCGGTGTCCCAAATCAATCGCAGGGGAATCAACTTCGTCGGCGGCGTTACTGGCCTCGGCCTGAACGTAACGCAAACCGGATCGCGTAGCTGGATATTGCGGTATCGGGTTGCAGGAGTTCGCAAGGACATGGGCCTGGGCGGTTATCCAGATGTCACACTGGCACAAGCCAAAGAACTGGCCCGCACTGCGCGAATCAAGCTGGCTCAAGGGATTGACCCGATTGCCGAACGCCGCGAGGAATGGCGCAAGCTGATTGCCGAAGTTGCTGCTGCCGTAAGCCGCCTGTCAGTGCCAATCGGGATCGAAGGTCTGCTTTCTACTCCGTCGAACTGGTGCTCTCGACCCAAACCCGCCTTTCGATGGCCCAAATTTCCACTGGCAGGTTTCTGATGCGGATTAAAGCGGCTATTCGACTGATCGGTGGAGAGCCATATCTCACCGGCTACGTTTCGGTTTGGTACAAATCAATCGTTGTTGACGATTGAGGGTGTCAGTTCGTTCCTTGATTCTGTAGCGGATGGATGGCATCACTTACAGGAATCTGCCACTAACGCACTGACTCGTTTCAAACCAAGTACGGAATCCGAACTTCCGGCGAAGGGTGATGTCGATGATCCGTTCTATTGGCCAGCGCGCAGTTGGTCGATGTTGGGTGGCGAAGTGTTTGAGGACGAGAAACGCCTCATCGTGCGCCTAGAAGTGCCAGGCATGGACAAGCAGGATATGAGCATCGAAGTCATGGATGGCATACTGGTGGTAAGTGGCGAAAAACGATTTTCGAAAGAAAACACGGATGGGCGCTGGCGAATTATGCAGTGTGCTTACGGCAGTTTCCGCCGCATTGTGCCGCTCTCCGCCCCCATACTTGCGGATGATGCCAAGGCCAGTTACACGAATGGAGTATTACGTGTAGAACTTCCCAAGGCCACTCCGAGCAAGGCGAAAGCCAGGAAAATAGAAGTTGTTTAGACAATCTTTCTGAAAGGGCAGCCTTGTATCGACCTCGCCAAAATCCTTCATCTGAACTTCGACTGTTCTTCTGGAGATGGGCATTAATGCCCATCACGCTGGCTGGGTTGATGGTGCTCTGGTATTTACTGCCGGCGATTGAGGCTGCCCTTGTTCCTGATAAAGCGGAACCCCGAACTGTCGTTTCTAGGGGCGAATTGGCTACCGATGAGAAAACAACGATTGAGATTTTTGAGAGGTCAAGAAACTCCGTAGTTTTTATCTCAACCGCAGGTTTGGTACGCGACTTCTGGACACGTAATGTTTACTCTGTACCTCGCGGAACTGGCTCCGGTTTCGTCTGGGATGATGCAGGCCATGTCGTAACGAATTTCCATGTAATCAAAGATGCTTCCGAGGCAAACGTCAAGTTAGCTGATGGCCGTAGCTATCAAGCTGTGCTGGTTGGCGCTAGCCGCGATCACGACATTGCCGTTCTCAAAATTGGGGTCGGATTCAAACGGCCGCCTCCCGTCCCTGTCGGCACAAGCCATGATCTTAGAGTTGGTCAAAAGGTTTTTGCTATCGGCAATCCATTTGGACTTGATTGGACGCTGACCAGTGGCATTGTTTCCGCACTGGATCGGTCACTATCAGGCATCCCTGGGAAGCCAACAGTTGAGCACCTTATCCAGACTGATGCAGCTATTAATCCCGGAAACTCGGGAGGGCCGCTACTTGATTCCGCCGGCCGACTGATTGGCATAAATACCGCAATTTACAGCCCAAGCGGAGCTTCCGCGGGCATCGGATTTGCTGTCCCCGTCGACACAGTGATGCGCGTTGTGCCGCAACTCATCAATAACGGGCGGTATATCCGGCCATCGCTGGGTATCAGCATGGATGACTCGATGAACGAGCGGCTTACAGAAATTCTGGGGGTAAAGGGAGTTGTTGTCCTTCAGGTGGCCAAATCTTCCGCAGCAGCGAAAGCAGGGTTGATGGGGGCAAAGCTAACAATCGATGGAACAGTGATTCCAGGAGACGTCATAACCGGTATAGATGGCAGAGAAGTCGGCTCTGTAATAGATCTTCTTCGCCACTTAGATGACAAACAGATCGGACAGCAAGTTCAACTCACAGTATTGAGGGAAGGAAAGCGTTTGACTCTGAACATCGAACTAGAGCCTGGCGTTTAGGCCCCCTTTGTCTGGGGCGCTGTCTTTGACATACTTCGCTCAGCGCCAGCTTGAATCAGCAAACTGTTGTTGCTCTACCTAAACGATGAAGGACCGCAAAGGTCGAGGAGCACGAATTTCCCATCAGGCAGGTTTCGGAGTCGAGCGGCCATTCCTATGACTGCTAGTGGGATGGGGCGTACTTCCGCTGATGGCCGGGAAGAGCCTGATGAGGTGCTGCCGACAAACCTGCCATCCAGGAAACGTAACGGCAGCTATCGGGCAGAGGGGGGAGTACGGGCTGTCGGCCAACTGCTGCCTTTGCTCCGACTGGTGCGCTAGACGTTCAAGGGACCGCTCCACTCTAAAACAAGCACGGCAAAAGGCGACCAGGAAATAATGGACAGGAATCAAATGACGGCTATTTCACGCAAGCAGCGGAAGTGATAGCACTCAGCTCTGATGCAGCCATTGGGCGGTGAAACAGAAAGCCTTGGACGCCGTCGCAGCCGATGGCACTGAGAAATTTATGCTCTTCTTGTGTTTCTACGCCTTCGGCAACAGATCTGACATTTATGGTTTTTGTTAAATCCACAATGCTCTTACAGATTGCGGCATCCTTAGCCGTCCGCTGTGATTTGCGAATGAACTCTCTATCAATTTTCAGTACATCAATAGGCATCTCAGCGAGATGCGTAAAAGACGAATATCCAGTCCCAAAATCGTCAAGGTAAATCTTGATGCCGTGGCTGCGCAAACGGTTAAGTGAGTCCATGGCATGAGGGGTTGCACCCAAGAAGGTTGATTCAGTTACTTCCACGTTCAGAGCAAAGGATCGTGGCGCCATCAGCAACATAATGACTTCGTCGCTAGAGATATCGGCAAGAGATAAATTGACTGTAACTGCAAGAGTGATTCCGTGTTCAAGGAAGTCAGAATCCACCGTACTTATAATGGCGTGGCTGAGATACGTCTGTAACCCGTACCGTTCAACGTCAGCTAAGAACGCCGGCGGCGCCATTGGTCTATCGTTCTCGTCCAGTATTCGCAGTAATGCCTCGCACGATACGATTGCCCCAGATTCCGAATCGACTATGGGCTGGTAAAACATAACAAAACGGCGGTTATCGATGCTATGACGGATCTGAGCTGCAGCAGCTTCTAGCTGCTTCTTCTGGCTTGCGTGATGCAGAAACGTGTGCGCACCCCAACTGGAGGAGACAACGCCCAAGGTCCCAGCCAGAAAAATAAATTCCCCTATGTTTGTTCCAGTTGAACTTGCCAACTCTGCAAGGCGCTCTATGACAAATAAGATCGTGGTGACACCAATGATCGCCGCTGCATGAATGTTCATTTATGACAATTTGACAGAGTGGATGTGCTACTGTCAAATTTACCATAACATACAGATAACGTGCGGCCTCACATTACCAGGTGAGCAATGGCTAATCTTTGGGAGCCGGTTGTTTCGGGCCAAAGGCTTGTTACATATGACTATCGACCGACCTGACGAAGCCACAGAACGTGTTTTCCCTTTGTGCCATATTGCTGCCATTGCATTTTCTGGGTGGCCGCCTACCCTGATCGGGTTGGCTGTAGTCTTTTAGCGCCCTATCTGCAGTGGGATGACTTGAATGTCTCTGGTTAGACTTAGGAAATCTGGTTTGCTTACACACATCCATCTAGAAGGTTGTGGCGTGACAAACTGGGGCGGCACGATCATCGAAAGCGCCCAAAACATTTTATAAAATCCTCGATGGACATCATCTGATTTGGCACGGAGCGTGTAAGAATTTTTGTGTAAACGGTCACCCGGCAGGAAACTGCCACATTGCCAGGAGCGATGATGACCGTAGGAAAGAATGTATTGACCCAGTAAAAACCTGCTCAGGTGTTAACCTTGAAGGAGTGACCCGAGATGAGCATGGTGATGGAAGAA
>NZ_JBDIYD010000029.1:0-5511 GCF_039649255.1 Dechloromonas sp. ZS-1
GGTTTGTTAGTGGTTTTCGGGAAAGCGGTTTATTTTCGAAAGTTATTGACAAGGATTTTGAGACCTGTAGAATGCGCGCTCTTCTGAAGCGGCGGTGGATTCCGGCGGTTCAGGGGGAAAGAAGTGAAGCGGTTCTGAAAAATAATTTTTCAAAATTGCTTGACAGAAGAAGTGAAGTTGATCATAATCTCGCTTCTTTGCTGCTGACGACGAAACGAAGGTTTTAACGAGTTTGGTTGGCGCGGCGATGATCTTTAACAAATTGGACAACCGATAGGTGTGGGTGTCTTGATGCGAAGCGACTTCGGTCGCAAAAAAGTATTAAGGCAAATACACCGAGTAATAGGTAGAGAAATCTACCGTCAGTGAATTTGCGAGTTAGTTGGATTGAACTGAAGAGTTTGATCCTGGCTCAGATTGAACGCTGGCGGCATGCCTTACACATGCAAGTCGAACGGCAGCGGGGACTTCGGTCCGCCGGCGAGTGGCGAACGGGTGAGTAATGTATCGGAACGTACCTTTCAGTGGGGGATAACGTAGCGAAAGTTACGCTAATACCGCATATTCTCTGAGGAGGAAAGCAGGGGACCTTTGGGCCTTGCGCTGATGGAGCGGCCGATATCAGATTAGCTAGTTGGTGGGGTAAAGGCTCACCAAGGCTACGATCTGTAGCGGGTCTGAGAGGATGATCCGCCACACTGGGACTGAGACACGGCCCAGACTCCTACGGGAGGCAGCAGTGGGGAATTTTGGACAATGGGCGAAAGCCTGATCCAGCCATGCCGCGTGAGTGAAGAAGGCCTTCGGGTTGTAAAGCTCTTTCGGACGGGAAGAAATCATGAGGGCTAATATCCCTTGTGGATGACGGTACCGTAATAAGAAGCACCGGCTAACTACGTGCCAGCAGCCGCGGTAATACGTAGGGTGCGAGCGTTAATCGGAATTACTGGGCGTAAAGCGTGCGCAGGCGGTTTTGTAAGACAGGCGTGAAATCCCCGGGCTCAACCTGGGAACTGCGCTTGTGACTGCATCACTTGAGTACGGCAGAGGGGGGTGGAATTCCACGTGTAGCAGTGAAATGCGTAGAGATGTGGAGGAACACCGATGGCGAAGGCAGCCCCCTGGGTCGATACTGACGCTCATGCACGAAAGCGTGGGTAGCAAACAGGATTAGATACCCTGGTAGTCCACGCCCTAAACGATGTCAACTAGGTGTTGGGTGGGTAAAACCATTTAGTACCGTAGCTAACGCGTGAAGTTGACCGCCTGGGGAGTACGGCCGCAAGGTTAAAACTCAAAGGAATTGACGGGGACCCGCACAAGCGGTGGATGATGTGGATTAATTCGATGCAACGCGAAAAACCTTACCTACCCTTGACATGTCCAGAAGCCTGAAGAGATTTGGGTGTGCCCGAAAGGGAACTGGAACACAGGTGCTGCATGGCTGTCGTCAGCTCGTGTCGTGAGATGTTGGGTTAAGTCCCGCAACGAGCGCAACCCTTGTCGTTAATTGCCATCATTTAGTTGGGCACTTTAACGAGACTGCCGGTGACAAACCGGAGGAAGGTGGGGATGACGTCAAGTCCTCATGGCCCTTATGGGTAGGGCTTCACACGTCATACAATGGTCGGTACAGAGGGTTGCCAAGCCGCGAGGTGGAGCCAATCCCAGAAAGCCGATCGTAGTCCGGATTGGAGGCTGCAACTCGCCTCCATGAAGTCGGAATCGCTAGTAATCGCGGATCAGCATGTCGCGGTGAATACGTTCCCGGGTCTTGTACACACCGCCCGTCACACCATGGGAGTGGGTTCTGCCAGAAGTAGGTAGCCTAACCGCAAGGGGGGCGCTTACCACGGCAGGGTTCATGACTGGGGTGAAGTCGTAACAAGGTAGCCGTAGGGGAACCTGCGGCTGGATCACCTCCTTTCTAGAGAAAGCATCCTGGCACCCACAACCTATCGGTTGTTCTGAAGTAGCAAACAGACGGAGGGTCTGTAGCTCAGTCGGTTAGAGCACCGTCTTGATAAGGCGGGGGTCGTTGGTTCGATTCCAACCAGACCCACCAACGTCGTCAAAAACGGGGGATTAGCTCAGCTGGGAGAGCACCTGCTTTGCAAGCAGGGGGTCGTCGGTTCGATCCCGTCATCCTCCACCAAAACCCAGAGATAAGCGAAAGTGTTTATCTCTGGCTTTTGAAAGATAAAGCTACTGTTCTTTAACAAAACGGAAGAAGGTTGTGTATCACTGTGATGAGCAGTGGATACACGTTGTGATTGCATCTGTTCTCGTATTACAGCTAGTACGAGACAGCACAAATGAGTTGCCTGTAACCGTCTCGCAAGAGACTACAAGGTTATAGGATCAAGCGACTAAGTGCATGTGGTGGATGCCTTGGCGATCACAGGCGATGAAGGACGTGTAAGCCTGCGAAAAGCTTCGGGGAGCTGGCAATAAAGCTTTGATCCGGAGATGTCCGAATGGGGAAACCCACCCGCAAGGGTATCCCATACTGAATACATAGGTATGGGAGGCGAACCCGGTGAACTGAAACATCTAAGTAGCCGGAGGAAAAGAAATCAACCGAGATTCCCTAAGTAGTGGCGAGCGAACGGGGAAGAGCCTGCTAGTGATAGTTACTTTGTTAATCGAATGGAATGGAAAGTCCAGCCGTAGTGGGTGATAGCCCCGTAGATGAAAACATCGTAATGGTACTGAGCTAGCGAAAAGTAGGGCGGGGCACGTGAAACCTTGTCTGAACATGGGGGGACCATCCTCCAAGGCTAAATACTCGTGATCGACCGATAGTGAACCAGTACCGTGAGGGAAAGGCGAAAAGAACCCCGGGAGGGGAGTGAAATAGAACCTGAAACCGCATGCATACAAACAGTGGGAGCCTCCTTGTGGGGTGACTGCGTACCTTTTGTATAATGGGTCAGCGACTTACGTTATGTTGCGAGCTTAACCGAATAGGGGAGGCGTAGCGAAAGCGAGTCTGATAAGGGCGTTTAGTAGCATGGCGTAGACCCGAAACCGGATGATCTATCCATGGCCAGGATGAAGGTGCCGTAACAGGTACTGGAGGTCCGAACCCACTAACGTTGAAAAGTTAGGGGATGAGCTGTGGATAGGGGTGAAAGGCTAAACAAATCCGGAAATAGCTGGTTCTCCCCGAAAACTATTTAGGTAGTGCGTCTTGTATCACTTACGGGGGTAAAGCACTGTTATGGCTAGGGGGTCATCGCGACTTACCAAACCATGGCAAACTCTGAATACCGTAAAGTGCGAGCAAGGCAGACAGACAGTGGGTGCTAACGTCCATTGTCAAGAGGGAAACAACCCAGACCGCCAGCTAAGGTCCCCAAGACACAGTTAAGTGGGAAACGAAGTGGGAAGGCATAGACAGCTAGGAGGTTGGCTTAGAAGCAGCCACCCTTTAAAGAAAGCGTAATAGCTCACTAGTCGAGTCGTCCTGCGCGGAAGATGTAACGGGGCTCAAACTGTGCACCGAAGCTGCGGATATCGAAAGATATGGTAGGGGAGCGTTCTGTAGGTCTGTGAAGGTGTCTTGTAAAGGATGCTGGAGATATCAGAAGTGCGAATGCTGACATGAGTAGCGATAAAGGGAGTGAAAAGCTCCCTCGCCGAAAGCCCAAGGTTTCCTACGCAACGTTCATCGGCGTAGGGTGAGTCGGCCCCTAAGGCGAGGCTGAAAAGCGTAGTCGATGGGAAACAGGTCAATATTCCTGTACCGATTCTAGATGCGATGTGGGGACGGAGAAGGTTAGGTCAGCCATCTGTTGGAATAGGTGGTTTAAGCGTGTAGGAGTGTCCCGTAGGCAAATCCGCGGGAATTATCTGAGGCGTGATGACGAGGTGCTACGGCACTGAAGTGATTGATACCAAGCTTCCAGGAAAAGCCACTAAGCTTCAGTCTAGATTCGACCGTACCGCAAACCGACACAGGTGGGCAGGATGAAAATTCTAAGGCGCTTGAGAGAACTCAGGAGAAGGAACTCGGCAAATTGACACCGTAACTTCGGGAGAAGGTGTGCCCTGGTAGGTTGTAGTCCCTCGCGGACGAAGGCCGATAGGGTTGCAGTGAAATGGTGGCTGCGACTGTTTAATAAAAACACAGCACTCTGCAAACACGAAAGTGGACGTATAGGGTGTGACGCCTGCCCGGTGCCGGAAGGTTAAGTGATGGGGTGCAAGCTCTTGATCGAAGCCCCGGTAAACGGCGGCCGTAACTATAACGGTCCTAAGGTAGCGAAATTCCTTGTCGGGTAAGTTCCGACCTGCACGAATGGCGTAACGATGGCCACACTGTCTCCTCCTGAGACTCAGCGAAGTTGAAATGTTTGTGAAGATGCAATCTCCCCGCGGCAAGACGGAAAGACCCCATGAACCTTTACTGTAGCTTTGCATTGGACTTTGAATCGGTCTGTGTAGGATAGGTGGGAGACTGTGAAACCGGGACGCTAGTTCTGGTGGAGTCGTCCTTGAAATACCACCCTGATTTATTTGAGGTTCTAACCTACGCCAGTGAATCCTGGCGGGGGACCGTGCATGGTAGGCAGTTTGACTGGGGCGGTCTCCTCCCAAAAGGTAACGGAGGAGTACGAAGGTACGCTTAGGGCGGTCGGACATCGCCCATAAAGTGCAATGGCAAAAGCGTGCTTGACTGCGAGACCCACAAGTCGAGCAGGTGCGAAAGCAGGTCATAGTGATCCGGTGGTTCTGTATGGAAGGGCCATCGCTCAACGGATAAAAGGTACTCTGGGGATAACAGGCTGATACCGCCCAAGAGTTCATATCGACGGCGGTGTTTGGCACCTCGATGTCGGCTCATCTCATCCTGGGGCTGTAGCCGGTCCCAAGGGTATGGCTGTTCGCCATTTAAAGAGGTACGTGAGCTGGGTTTAAAACGTCGTGAGACAGTTTGGTCCCTATCTGCCGTGGGCGCTGGATATTTGAAGGGGGCTGCTCCTAGTACGAGAGGACCGGAGTGGACATTCCTCTGGTGTACCGGTTATGACGCCAGTCGTATCGCCGGGTAGCTATGAATGGAAGAGATAAACGCTGAAAGCATCTAAGCGTGAAACTTGCCTTAAGATGAGATATCCCGGAGTCTTGAACTCCTTGAAGGGTCGTCGAAGACCACGACGTTGATAGGCTGGGTGTGGAAGCGCAGTAATGCGTTAAGCTAACCAGTACTAATTGCCCGTACGGCTTGATCCTATAACCTTGTAGCAACAGCAACTCAAGCAATCACAACACCTTCTTCTAGTTTTGCGTTTGGCGCTTATACAGCGACAAACGGACAAGTTACGCTTGGCGGAAATAGCCTTCTGGACCCACTCCTTCCCTTCCCGAACAGGACCGTGAAACAGATGAGCGCCAATGATAGTGAGCATTCGCTCGCGAAAGTAGGTCACCGCCAGGCTCCCCATTCAAAGCCCCCTCGGCAACAGCCGCAGGGGGCTTTGCCGTTTACTCACTCTCAAACAACTC